>JANLRW010000310.1:0-9142 GCA_031361925.1 Sphingomonadales bacterium | reverse complement strand
CGATGTGCCCCCTGCCATGCGGTTCGACGCCGATGGCAAGGTTGGCAACTAAAGCGACCGCCATCTGCGCCGTTTAGATAGGCGAAGGAAATGATATGGTCAGCTCTATCGCCAACAGTTTGGGCTTCGGATCGGGGATCGACACGGTTGCGCTCGTCAATGACCTTGCCGCTGCGTCACGCCTGCCCAAGGTCCAGCGCTTCGATGCTCTGGCGCAAGCCAATCAGGCGCGGATCAGCGCGCTGGCGCAGGCGCGTTCTGATCTCGACGGCTTTTCGAAGTCGCTGTCGGCGTTGGCTGCAGGCGGAAGTCTGCAAAGTCAGCCGAGCGCCTCCGATACCGCGATACTCGATGCACAGGCAAAGCCGGGTGCGCGAGTTGGGGCATTCTCCGGCCAGATCGAAGTCACACGGCTTGCCCGCGGCCAGACACTGGCTTCGGCGTTTACAGCGACAGCCAACGACCCCGTCGGCGAGGGAACGCTGAGGCTTACGGTGGGCGGCATCGACCACGATATCGTGATCACCGCCGCCAATAACTCGCTGAGTGGTCTGGCCGCCGCGTTCAATGCCAAGAACAGCGGCGTTACTGCGAGCGTCGTCAGCGATACCGCCGGCGTTCGGCTCGTGCTGAAAGGGCCGACAGGCGAGATCAACAACTTTACCGTTGCCGAAGTCGGCGGACCTACCGCACTGGCGGCGTATACATCGGCGCAACTGACCCAGGTACAAACCGCACTTGATGCCAATTTTATCATCGACGGGCTCGCTTACACCAGGCCGTCAAACAGCATCGGAGACGTGATGCCCGGCGTGTCGCTGACATTGAAGCGCGCCGCTATCGGAACACCGGTGTCGATGGGCGTAACCCGACCGAGCACAACTTTGAAAACTACACTCCAGGATTTTGTCGGAGTTTATAATGAGTTGCAGGCAAGCTTATCAGCCGCCCGGAGTGCGACCGGCGGCGATAGCGCGTTGCGGACACTGGCACGCCGACTGTCCGCGCTCGTGTCGCAGTCCGTGACCAGCTACGATCCGAACAGCCTGTCGGGCGTCGGTATCAAAACCAACCGCGACGGCAGTTTGGTGCTCGATTTCGCCATATTCGACCGCGTTATGGCGGCCAATCCGGATGCGGTTGAAGCGATCTTTGCGCCAACCCGCGACGGCACGCGAACGGCGTTGACCGACCCGGGAATCGGTGGTGCACTCGATGCGATCAAAGCCGAAGCGACCGCGACCAACGGACCGCTTGCAAGCCTGAGCAGCCGCCTAACAAAGGAAGCCGCAGCAATCGCGGCAAACCGGAGCAAAATGGAGGCGCGCGAAGTCGCTTACCGGGCGCGGCTAGAACGCCAGTTCGGTGGCATGGATTCGCGGCTGGGCGCGCTGAAAGCAACGCAAAGCTATCTGGATCAACAGATCAAGCAATGGAACCAAAGCGGCAATTGATGATGCAGTCCCGATTTAACACCGCATCGGCAAGCCGCCATTACCGGCAACTCGAACTCGCAAGCCGCGTCAGTGAGGCAAGCCCACATGCTCTGGTAAGCTTGCTGTACGAAGAGCTACTAAACGCGCTCGACGCCGCGATTGCTGTTGCGGCTAAAGGTGTTGCGCTAAAAGGCAATGTTCATTTGGCCAAGGCTCGCTCGATACTGTCGGCGCTTGAGGCTAGCTTGGATTTTGAAAATGGCGGCGAACTCGCGCCGGTTCTGGCGAGAGTTTACCGTGCGGCAGGCCGCGAAATCAGTGATAGCGTCGCGAACAACGCGGGTGCCAAGTTGCCCGAGGTGCGTGCCGCAATCAGCAACATCGTTTACGCATGGGCCGCTTTAACCGCCGTTTAACACCCAGCCGATGCTGATCTGGGTCGATGCCAGTGGCACATCGAGCCGCGCCTCGCTGAAATCGACTTTCGCGCCGGGTGCAAGCGACCGAACCTTGGCGCGCATTTTCCAGCTATAGACGGGACGGCCACCAGCATCCTTCAGCGTCACCAGCATTTCAGGCACGTTTTGCGCAGTCGCAGTCGGATTGACGATGCTGCCGCTGGCGATGAAGAACGGTGTGCCGTCAGCGCGCTCGTTGAGTTCCAGATTTTGGTTAAGCACAATCTTCAAATCAGGTTCTTGTGCCGATGCCATGAAATTTCCCGTGGGGACACCGAAATACCATATAGCAGCCCCGACACCAGCCACCAGGACGGCGAAGGCGACTGCGGCCATCGTCCATAATTTAGCCGGATTGCGGCGCGGTTTGAATGGCGGCTCGTGGGCAAAATGACTTTGCGGTGCGGCATCACCAAAATAGGAAGGCGCTTCAACAGGTGGCGGTGCAATGAATGTTGGCGTTGGCTCTTCATCGAACCGGGCGAAGCTCGGCTGGGCGGGCGGTTCGACTGACGGCGGCGGCGGAGGAGGAGGAGGAGGCGCGACCGGCTCCGCTTCAACCGGAATTTGAGAAGTGGGCGCGACCGCCACCGGGGGCGCAACCGGCGGTGCCACTATTGGCGGCGCAGGCGGCACGGGGGTTGCGGGCGGCGCGGGCGGCGCAGCTGGAACTGCGCCCCCTTGAAACCAGCTATGTTTACAATTTGCACAGCGCACCGTGCGGCCGTCGATGCCAATGGCAGCATCGGGGACGACGTAACGGGTGCGGCAGGAGGGGCAAACGAGCAGCATCGCAACCCATAAACATCAGCAGCCCGCGAGTTGCAACCCTGCTGTCATAAATTGCTGTGGACGGCACCGGCGGTGGGACATGATTATGGTTAGCGGGCTGCTAAATCTCTTTGCGGCTGCGAACGATTGTGCCATTTGGAGCGCCGATGCAAAGCGTTGTAGAATTTGACAATGTGGGACTGCGCTACGGCACGGGTGCGGAGACGCTTTCGGACCTTAGTTTTACGCTTTTCCCAGGCAGTTTCTATTTCCTGACCGGTGCCTCGGGTGCGGGCAAGACGTCGCTGCTCAAGTTGCTGTATCTCGCGCACCGGCCAAGCCGCGGCGCGATCAAGATGTTCGGCAACGACAGCATAACCCTGCCGCGCGAACGCTTGCCCGGTTTTCGCCGCAGGATCGGCGTGGTGTTTCAGGACTTTCGGCTGGTCCCCCATCTGTCTACCTTCGATAATATCGCTTTGCCGCTGCGTATTGCCGGCATTCAGGAGAAGGATCTGAAAGGTCCGGTGACCGAAATGCTGGCGTGGATCGGCCTCACCGAACGTGCCGGTGCCCGGCCTGCAACACTGTCCGGCGGCGAGCAACAGCGCGTCGCCATCGCGCGCGCGGTTATTGGCAGGCCCGAAATGCTGGTCGCGGACGAACCTACCGGCAACGTCGACCCGGAAATGGCCAAGCGGTTGTTGCAGCTGTTTGTCGCGCTCAACAAGCTTGGCACCACAGTTGTGGTCGCCACCCACGACATTCACTTGCTGCAAGAAATCGAAGGCGCGCAGATGATGCGGCTCGACAAGGGCAAGCTGTCGGACCCCACCGGATCGTTAAAGCACCCGCCGCGACCGCTCGTGTTGAGGAACTGATCGGTGTTGCTCGATTTCGCGCTGCCGGAACATGACCGCAAACTGATCCCTGAAGGCCGTGTTTCGGGGCCGATGCCGTGGGTGATCGCGATCATGCTGTTCCTGACATTATTAGTGGCGGCTGCCGGTTTGACTTTGGCCGACGCCGCGCGGCAGGGCGGCGATGACCTAGCGCAGCAAGTGACAGTGCAGATTATCGAGGCTGACCCGGCTATGCGCGCCGGACAGCGGGTCGCTGCGGCCAAAACCCTGCGGTTGGTTCCCGGCGTATTGGACGTGAAGCCCGTGCCCGATGCGGAGGTTCGTAATCTGCTTGAACCGTGGCTAGGGTCGGGCATCATCGACGCCGATATCCCAGTACCGGCGCTTGTTGACGTCAGGCTCGATAGCGCACCCGACGCAGAACGGCTTGAGACACTGCGAAAGGTTTTGCGCCCCGTGGCACCGGTTACCCGGATCGATTCTCATAGCAGCTGGATGGCACCGTTTTTCGATTTGATGTCGGCGTTGGTGTGGTTGGCGGTTGCCGTGCTGTTCCTGCTACTGCTGGCAACGTCAGCAGTGGTGATCCTCGCGGTCAGAAGTGCGCTTAACACCCACCGCGAAACCATCCAGATCATGCACATGATGGGCAGCACCGACGTGCAGGCGGCACGGCTGTTCCAACGCCGGGTGGCGCTTGATGCGTTGCTCGGCGGGATAGTCGGTTTTGTCGCAGCGACGGCGGTGATTGTAGTGCTTGGCGGGCGATTAGCAGCCGTCGAGCCGGGGCTGCTCGCGGGAGCCGCTTTCCCCTGGTATGGCTGGATCGTGCTCGCGCTAATTCCGCTTGCAGTCACGGGGCTGGCCATGCTTATGGCGCGCTGGACGGTAATTTCGGCGCTCAAGAAAATATTATGATCAGACGGATATTGGCATTTGTGCTGCTGGCTTGGGCGCTGGGCTTTGCCTGGTTTGCGCTGCTATTGCCGCAACCTGCACCGCTTGCCAAAACCGACGCAGTGGTGGTGCTAACCGGCGGCGCAAACCGCATTGATCGAGGCCTTGAAATATTGGAGGCGGGCAAAGCCAAGCGTATGCTGATTTCGGGCGTTGACCGCGATGTCAAACCAGCAGAACTGGCGGTTCAATATAACCGCCCGATGAAACAATTTGATTGCTGCATAGACCTAGGGTTCCAGTCGGTCGATACCCGGTCCAATGCTTTGGAGACATCGCGCTGGGCGGCAAAACACAAAGTCAAAACGCTGCGGCTGGTCACGCATGACTGGCACATGCGCCGCGCCCGGTTCGAACTTGACCGCGCGCTGCCTGCGGGGATTGTGGTAACCAATGACGCGGTTGCGACCAAACCACCGCTCAGAATATTGTTCACTGAATATAACAAATACTGGCTGCGGCTGGTCGCCGCTCTGATCGGCATCTGATCATGCCGGTGCGATCCGTGCTGTACATCGTTGTGTTCTTTGGCGGTTCGCTGTTTCACGCGGTGACCGCCTTTATCGGCAGCTTGGTCTCACCGCCGCTGATGCGCTGGGCAGTACGCGGGTGGAGCCGCTACCAATATTTCTGCGCGCACTGGATATTGGGCATAGATGTGCAAGTGAACGGCGCGCTGCTCGACCGTCCCGTGCTCTATGCCATCAAGCATGAGAGCATGTTCGAAACTATCGACATGCCGCGTCAATTTGAAAAGCCTTCCGTGGTGGCCAAGAAGCAATTGTTCGATATCCCGTTTTGGGGGAAGGCAGCACTCGCTTACGGCATGATCCCGGTTGACCGCGATGGCGGGGCCGGGGCGCTTCGGCAAATGCTCACGCTGTCCCGGTCATTGATCGCCGATGGTCGCCCGATCATCATCTTCCCCGAAGGCACCCGCGTCGTGCGCGGCGATCACCCGCCGCTGCAATCGGGTTTTGCCGGTCTTTATAAGATGCTGGGCCTGCCAGTTATTCCGGTTGCGGTCGATAGTGGTAAGGTCATGCCACGCCAAAGCTGGATCAAACACCAAGGCGTCATCACTTACAAAGTCGGCGAGGAAATTCCTGCTGGCTTGCCCCGCGACGAGGTCGAGAAACGCGTTCACGCAGCGATCAATGCGCTCAACGATTAGTGTTTGCGGCCAAAGTCAGGCGCGTCGTCATCCTGTCCCTGCTCGACAATCGAGCGGCGGATGTTGCGGGTGCGCGTGAACAGCGCTTCGAGTTCGTCGCTTTTGTCGTAACGGATCGCGCGTTGAAGGGCCGATAGGTCTTCGGAAAAACGCTGGAGCATTTCCAATACCGCTTCTTTGTTAGACAAAAATACATCGCGCCACATGACCGGGTCTGATGCGGCGATACGGGTGAAGTCGCGGAAACCGCCCGCCGAATATTTGATAACCTCGCTCTGAGTCACGCCCTCGAGATCGCTGGCGGTGCCGACGATGGTATAGGCGATCAAATGCGGCAAATGGCTGGTGACCGCGAGCACAAGGTCATGATGCCGCGCATCCATAATTTCGATATCCGCACCCAGATTCTGCCAGAAAATCTTGATCCGCTCCACGGCAATTTCGGGTGCACCTTCGGGCGGGGTTAATATACACCAGCGCCCTTTGAACAAAGTCGCAAAACCCGCATCCGGGCCGCTATTTTCGGTGCCCGCAACGGGATGCGCCGGAATAATTATTGCCCCCGGCAATGCTGCGGCCAGCGCGTCGGCAACGCTTTGCTTGCACGAGCCGACATCGCTGATGATCGCGTCGCTTGGCAGGTCATCGGCTATCGCTTCGCCAACCATGCCCATGATACCCACCGGCACGCAGAGCATCACCAGATCGGCGTCGATGACGGCACTTGCGGGCTGATCGGTTACATCGTCACACAGTCCGAGTTCAATAGCGCGCGCGCGGACGCCAGCGTCGGCATCATGGCCGGTTATCCTGACCGTGGGCATATTCGCCTTGATCGCGCGCGCAACCGATGAGCCGATCAGGCCCAATCCAATAATGCTGACACGCGCGAAAGGGATCATCCGCTGTGCCGTTCCAATAACGCGCGCAAAGCAGCCATCACGCCGCGATTCTCGTCCGCAGTGCCGATGGTAATGCGCAGCCCGTTACCCAAGCCCTGCCCCGGCAACCAGCGAACGATATAACCGGCATCCATCAGACCTTTATAAGCGACCTCGGCGCTGCAATGGCCATCGAAGATTATCATCAGAAAGTTTGCCCGGCTCGGCACCGCGCGCAGGCCGTGGTTCGACAGCGATCCGACCTCCACCGCCATCCAGTCGCGCCACTGCGCATTATGCGCGCGGCTATTGGCAACAAATTCGGTATCCGCCAGCGCTGCGATCCCCGCTGCTTGCCCTGCTGCGGTCACATTGAAGGGCGCGCGGATGCGGTTGAGCGTCGCGATCAGCGCGGGCTGGCCGTAAGCCCAGCCGATACGTTCGGCAGCTAGCCCATAAATCTTGGAAAAAGTGCGGGTGATCAGGACATTGTCATGGCCGCGGGCCAGATCGAACGCGGCGGGGCCATCGTTGTCCAGATATTCGCCATAGGCCTGATCGAGCACAAGGATGCAGTCGGACGGCAGCCCGGCATGAAGCCGTGCGATCTCGTCATCGTCGGTATAAGTCCCCGTTGGGTTATTCGGATTGGCGATAAAGACCACGCGGGTCTTCGCATTCACCAGCGCCAACAGCGCATCGACGTCGGTGCCATAATCCATGTCGGGCGCGACCACGACATCGGCAGCAGTTTTGCGCGCCGCGATATCGTAAACCGAAAAGCCGTAGCGCACGTAAATGATCTCGTCGCCCGGCCCACCATAACCGAGCGCGATTAGGTTCAGCAATTCGTCCGAACCGGTGCCGCAGACGATCTGGTCAACCTCAAGCGCGAAATGTGCGCCTAACGCTTCGCGCAGCGCGTTGCTCGCCGGGTCGGGATAGCGCGCCAGCGTCGATTGCGCGGCAACCATTGCCTCGCTGGCGTGCGGACTGCACCCCAAGGGGTTTTCGTTAGCGGACAGCTTGATAAGCACACGGCCATCGTCACCCTTCGCCTTGCCAGGCGTGTAAGCGTTGATCGCGTTGATCCAGGGTTTTGCTATCGGAGAGTTCATGGCGGCGGCCATAGCGGGGGATGCGCCTAAATCCAAGTAAGCTATTGTTTCGGTCCATTCCGCTGATATGGCGGTGTCATGGACGGGGACAATCGTTTCGGATTGGATAGGAAAATACGACTGTTGGGGCCGGTGAAGCTCGACAGCGGAGCCGAGTTCGCGCCTGTTGATTTCGCTTATGAAACCTATGGCCAGCTCAATGCCGACAAATCAAATGCGGTGCTAATATGCCATGCGCTGACGATGGATCAATATGTCGCATCAAAGCATCCGGTTACGGGCAAGTCTGGCTGGTGGCTGAGCATGGTCGGGCCAGATAAGCCGATCAATACCAACATATATTGCGTGATAAGCATCAACGTGATGGGAAGCTGCATGGGATCGTCCGGCCCAGCCAGTATCGACCCGGCCACAGGCGGCGCTTACGGCATGGAGTTTCCGGTCATCACCATAAACGACATGATACGCGCACAGGCGATTTTGCTCGAGTATTTGGGTATCGAAACGTTGGCTGCTGTGATCGGCGGGTCGATGGGCGGGATGCAGGCGCTGGCTTGGGCGTCGCTGTTTCCCGAACGCGTGCGCTCGGCGATAGTGATCGCCTCGACCGCGCGGCATTCGGCGCAGAATATCGCGTTTCACGAGGTCGGGCGGCAGGCGATCATGGCCGATCCGCGCTGGAATAACGGTGCTTATTACGGACGCGAAGCCCCGGCGTCGGGTCTGGCGGTAGCGCGGATGGCGGCGCACATCACCTATTTGTCAGAGGCAGGTCTGACCGAAAAATTTGGACGGCGGTTGCAGGACCGAGATGCCAAAAGCTTTGGCTTCGATGCCGATTTTCAGGTCGAAAGCTATTTACGGTATCAGGGCTTAAGCTTTGTCGACCGGTTCGATGCCAACTCGTACCTCTACATCACCCGCGCGATGGACTATTTCGATCTCGCCGAGGCACATGACGGTGTGCTCGCAAAGGCGTTTGCCGGTACCAAAGCGCGGTTCTGCCTGATCAGTTTTGACAGCGACTGGTTGTATCCGACTGCGGAGTCCCGGCGCGTCGTCCATGCGCTCAACGCAGCCGGGGCCGCGGCAAGCTTCGTCGAGCTCTCCAGCCCATTCGGCCATGACAGCTTCCTACTCGACGCGCCGGAGATGAACCGGATTGTCGACGGCTTTTTGCGTGCTGGAGAAGGCCGGTGACAGCACTGCGTTCAGACCTGGCCATTATCGCCCGCAAAGTCCGTGAAGGATCGCGGATATTGGACGTCGGTTGCGGCGATGGGCAATTGATGGCGGCGCTGCGCGACCACAAGCAGGTCGATGCGCGTGGGCTGGAACTCGACGCGCGCGACGTCGCAACCGCCGTTTCGCGGGGGCTTTCGGTGGTGCAAGGCGATGCTGACACCGATTTGGCCGATTACCCCGATGCTAGCTTTGATTACGCAATTTTGAGCCAGACGTTGCAGACCACGCGCCGGCCCGAC
>JANLRW010000294.1:0-6644 GCA_031361925.1 Sphingomonadales bacterium | reverse complement strand
GGAGATGCCCGCCAACTGAGGATGGACAGCCTTGCAACATCGCCGTCGAGCGCGGCCTCAACCCATAATTCCAAATCTTCCTCGGCATCGGCGACTTTTACCGCGCGCGAAAGCCGCATTTTGAGTTGATGCGTTAGCGCAGCCAGAGCTGCCAATCCCGGTATCGCCAGCATCCCACCCTCGACCCCGCCCGCGCGGCTATGCAACCGGCGCAGCGCGTCGTCGGCGAACACCAAACGGCCGTCGCTGCCCACGCCGCCTTGAATGGGCTGGGCAAGAGGCGCGCCAACTATCATGCGCTGGATTTGCCAATATGTGGAAACATCAGATATTGCCCGCGTTCATAAGCCCAGCGGCGCACCTCTGCTTTTGCAGCATCTTGGTCCAGCTGTAGGAAACCGCGATCAAATAACGCAATGTCGCGCGGCGTTAGCGCAAAGCCGTTAAACTGATAAACTGCGGCCATCGCTTGCTCTGCATCAACCCCGGCCGCACACAGCATCACAGACAACGGCGCAGCAGAACCAATACAGATGAGGTGCAACACATGGTCGTGATCGATTTCCAGTGTCTTGGCCATATTGGCAACATAAAGGTGCAACCCAGCAGTTTTAGGGTCCAGCAGAGCGGCTTGCCACTGATCACCGAGGAAATGCGTCAATTTGTGCGCCGCTGCTTGTGCCGTGCGGCTTTCATCATAGTCCGACAACAGCGCCCTGGCATTAGCGATAACCGCAACATCGCGCTGGCCGCCGCCCACTTCAATCGCGGCAACCAAACGCCAGCACAGCTGGTGCAACAATTCCGGACGAAGCGCCTGATAGGTAAAGCCGCGTGCGCGCCGATGCAGGCTATCGGCCGCGAGCAGTGCTTGTGCCGCGTCTGCAATATGAGCGTCGGCATGGTCCAGCAGTTGCGAGGGCAAAGGCTGCTCCGGAGTAATGATCATATTTTCAAGCCGGTCTTCGGCAACACGCGCCAGCATGTAATCAATCAAACCTGGGTCGCGCAAAAACCCGGATTGGGCCAATAATGGCCAAGTGGTGGGGATGCCAGAAGAACTATTCAGGTCATCCACCTGCAACCGAGTTTCGATATCCGCCACCAACGCCACCAATTTGTTTGTTACCGCGCTGATCATTGCCTCGGTTGGCGGGCTGATCGCCGAAGGAAATATCATCGCTGCGACATCATTGCACACAGCATGGACGTCGCGGGCATGCGACGCCCCGACGGCCATTAAATCATCCTTGCTGAGGAGGAATTCGTCCAAGTGCGGTCCCATGCTGATAACAGCGGCAAGCATAGAGATTTCGGGTTAATGCGGCTTTAAGCCTGTTACGGTTTTTAAAAACGCGATTTATGGCTCCATTTCGCGGCAATCAGCAGCAAAAGCTGGAGCGCTGCCACCCATTTTGCTGCGTCGGATATGCCGGTCAGCGGGGCCAAGAACAATATCGAAACAACTACTAACGCTGGAGATTGCAGTGTTTTACGACCCCAATCCGGCAATCTCAATTGTCGCGACAATATCGCCAACCCCGCAACAATCCCACCGACAAACACGCCGTTGCTAGCTTGGTAGGCATCAATGCTAGATGAAAGCATCAACGCGGCAGCGAGCAATAGCCACATGGCAGGCGCAGCCCAGCGCGCCCATCCTCGATCTGCATCTATGTCATCCAACGTCAGCCTGACAGAATTGATAAAAACGGCAGCAATAGAAGCCACTCCGGCAGTTGCGACCCAACCCAAGCCTGCAAATCCTAGGCTAGCCATACCCGATGCAAGCAGCAACCCGTTGGTCAACAGTTTACGCGCGCTTACCCGCCATAACGAAGGCGCTAATTTCGCGGCGATGGGTGCGAATATTTGCGCTTCGATAAAGCCCGGTTCGCTCGCCGCGCGCCGAGCGAGGATATCGTGTGCGAGCTTCTCCGCATCGGCGGGCTTGTCGATCCGCCGCAAGTCGCCCTCTTGCAGGTGATTTTGCTTTAACAATTGCTGGCTTACCCCGTCTTGCATGGCCTGACGGAGTAATGACGACGTCATGCTCCAGCCATCGGGCAATTCCCCAATATTGGCGACGATGTGGACCGGCAAAACCGCAAATCCCGACCAGCGCGTATTCAAGTCCATCCGTTCAAAATTGTCGTTTTCAGCGCGACCGTCCACCGTGGCAATAAACGCGCCCGGTTGCTCCATCAATTCCAATAAGAAGTCTGACGCTAAATATACGCGTTCTGCCTGCACCACGAAGGTGTCGCTACCGCTCAAGTGCTCCCGTAAATCCTGAACTGAACGAATAAAATCGACGCTGCATCCGGCCTGTTTCAACCGGTCTGCCATTGCCAATAACGCCCCCGGGACGCTGTCGACCTCGATCAGGAATTTGCGGATGCCAACGGCGCGGAGCGCCGCGACTTGATGCGCAAGCACTGGTTCGCCGCCTGTGGATAGTGGCGCTTGACCAACATCACTCAAAGTTGCCGCCGACAGCAATGCCACTGAGGATGGAACGACATGATGGATGGCCAGCGACATTTGCCCGATATGGACGATATGGCCGTGATGCCAAGCAGATTATTCCCGAAACGAGCAATCAATCGAGTTGGTAATACTCGATTTCAGCGATTGCTTTGTCGAGTTTGCGGATCACCGCCGGGTCACCCGGCGCACCGTCACTTGCCTCGTCGGCCAGCGCCATTAGCAGCGTAGCGCCAAAACTCGCCGCCAGTCCTTTTAATCGCCAACTGGTATACTGCCAATTGGCGTCACATCTTGAGCGTGAAAGCAGGCTTATTTGCCGCTTTGCACTGTCGACAAAGGAAGCGCGCAGTTCCGCGATTAACGCGGTATCGTCGCCAGCGGCTGCTTTCAGTGCTGTGTCAAAAGAGCCATAATCCATAGACATTCGACGTATCTAACACTGGCAGGGTTAAGTTTGCGTTTCGCTGTGGATAAAATATGGTAAACAGCTTGATATGACCTCGCGCTCCAAAATCGTCGGACTGACCCGACAATTGCCCGACGACGCCGAAATAGCCGAGCATGATGTTGCTTTGGAACCAGGCAATGTCGATGAAAGCCGTCTGTTTGCTGACAGCGAAACGAGCTTTGACGAAGCGGTATATTACGAAGAAGAAGCCGATAATAGCCGCCGCTGGACCGCAATGTTCGTGCCGGTACTGCTATGTCTGGCGTTTGCAGGCTGGACCGGCTTTTTCGGCTGGACGTATTTCGGTGAGGCAAAGGCAGGCCTATCGGGTGAACGTATTGTTGCTCTGGTCGGCTTGTGGGCCGTGCCCGCGCTCCTCCTGAGTGTTATCTGGTTGCTGTTCATGCGCAGCAGCCGCGCTGAAACCGACCGGTTTGGTGATGCGGCTCGGCTACTGCGCACCGAAAGCCAAGCGCTCGAAGTGCGGATGCGGACAGTAAACGAAGAAATCGCGTTAGCCCGAGAGTTTTTAGCACAAAATGCGCGCGAACTGGAAACCGTCGGGCGGCAATCGGCACGGACTTTGATCGCCGCCGCTGAACAGCTTGGCGTAGCGCTTGCCGACAGCGACGAAAAAGCCAAAACGCTTGAAATCGTAAGCAACGCAGCGACGAGCAATCTGGAGCAACTCCGCAAGCATTTGCCCGTTGTTACCAGCGCGGCCAAGGACGTTACCAACCAAATCGGCAGCGCAGGAAACAGTGCGCAACTGCAGGTCAAATCCTTGATTGCGTCGCTACAGCGTGTGGGTGACGCCGGTAAAGCAACTCGCGAATATATTGATGATATGGAACTTCGCGCCGCCACCGCGACTGACAAATTGGCGCAGGCAATCGGCGGAAGCGCCGCATTATTGTCGGAAGCGACCGGGACAGCAGAAATGCGGGCGGGCGAGGTTGCATCGTTGCTCGCCGGTGCCGCCAGCAAATTGACGGATAATGTGACTGCGGCGTCGACCGAGGTTGACCGCGTGGTCGCCGAAAGCGGGACGAAGCTCGATGACCAATTGGCAGCGTTGCGCTGCGGCATCGCCGATTTGGCAGCACAATCGGCGGAGGAAGATACCCGCATCGCGGACATTCTGGCACGCATTTCACTGCATATTGAGGAAAGTGCGGGTCGCATATCCGAAGTAGATGCAACCGCGACCGACCAAACGGCCAAGCTGGCATTTGCTGTATCTGCGCTGGGTGAAAGCACAAAAGAAGTCGGAGTTGCATTGGGCAATAATCAGAATACTACCGACCAGTTACTCGTTCGTTCAGAGAAGCTACTTGTTGCGCTCGAGTCCGCCAATCGTGAGATCGATGAGGCATTGCCAGCAGCGATGGATCGGATGGGCGAACGATTCACGCTCAATCTCGATCAGCTCGCTTTGGCCGCGACGAACGCGGAAGCACTCGACAGGCACAGCGATAACATGTTGGCAAAGCTGACGTCGCTGGAGCATTTGATCGACGTGCAACGTACAGGCGTAGAGAAACTGATGGCGGAGAGCGACGAGCATTTTGCTGCGCGTCACGAACAGGCCGAGGCGCTGGCAACCGCGCTTAATAATACCCGGACCCTCGTCGAAGAAATGGCCGACACCGCCAATGACAAGTTGGTCAATTCATTGTTGCGCGTCAGCGAAACTACCAAACGAGCCGCAGAAAGCAGCCGAAAAATATTGGACGAGGAACTGGCGAATGTTGCTGACCGCTTGTCTGAACAGAACAAAACGGCGCTTTCGGAGGCTATCGACAATCAAGTGGCCGCACTCAACGACATGATAAAGGGTTCAATCGAGCGCAATTACTCAATGTCGGCCGCAGCGACCCGGAAAATCACCGACCAGCTGACCGAGATCGACGAGATGACGTCGAACATTGAGCAGCGCGTTGCCGAAACGCGTAATGGTTTTGGCGGCATCGACGACGACAGTTTCGCGAGGCGGATGGTGTTGTTGACCGAGTCTCTTAATTCGACCGCCATTGATGTAGCGAAAATTTTGTCGAACGAGGTCACTGACACCGCATGGGCATCGTATCTTAAAGGTGATCGCGGCGTGTTCACCCGTCGTGCTGTGCGCTTGCTCGATGCGGGTGAAGCGCGCGCGATTGCCGACCATTACGGAGAGGATGCAGAGTTTCGGGAGCATGTAAACCGCTACATCCACGATTTCGAGGCCATGATGCGGGTATTGCTAAGCACGCGCGACGGAAACGCTATTGGCGTCACCCTACTGTCCTCGGATGTGGGCAAACTCTATGTCGCGCTTGCGCAAGCCATTGAGCGCCTGCGTAGCTAATCAGCCATTAGGTCCGCTGATTAGAAAGTCAAAGCTGTGCCGGTCAAACCAGCCATTTACGTAATTGGCGTAATATAATCCGAACAACGCCGCTGATAGCAACGTCGTTCGCAGTATTATCACACGCGGCCTAAAATTGCCGGGCGCGCTGTCCGCCTGCCCCAAAGTCTTCTCCAGCCCCAATTCTTCGTGAGTCCGAACGCCAATCGGCAAAATGACAAACGCAGACATCACCCAAAACAGTGAATAAATAGCGATAATTGAAACCCAGTTCATGCGGCCTCGATAATCATCACATCGACAATAGGCTTTTTGCCAGTCCAGCTGCTTGCAACCCGGCGCACTGCCAAACGGACGCCTTCGCGCAATTTTTCAAAATCACCCTTGCGTTCGCGAATGGCTTTGGTCGTCGCTTCGGCGGCTTCATCGAGAAAATCGTCGATATCGTCTTCGATGGGAACGCCGTGCAGACGAATTTGCGGTTCCCCGATCAGTTTGTCATTCGCGTCCAAAGCAAACGCGACGGCGACAAGGCCGTACCACGACAACCGACGACGCTCATTGATGGTCTGACCATCAGCCGCAATGATGGTATCGCCGTCGAGGATCAGCCGTCCGGTGCGTTCCTGCCCGATAATCGCTGGTTTGCCTGGTGCCAACCGCACCACATCGCCGTTCGATTGGACCAAGGCCGATTTCACGCCGTGCGCTTTCGCAAACCTTGCCTGCTCCGCCATGTGACGACGCTCGCCGTGGACGGGCACAAGAACTTCAGGCCTGATCCAGTCATATAGCTTGGCGAGTTCGGGCTGCCCGGGGTGCCCGGAAACATGCACATGCGCCTGCTTTTCGGTAACTGTCAGGATGTTGCGCTGCGCCAGCCTATTCATGATGACACCAATCGCAATTTCGTTACCCGGTATCTGCTTGGAAGAAAAAATGACCGTGTCACCCTCCTCCAGCTTCACCGGATGATTGCCCTCCGCGATCCGCGCAAGCGCTGCGCGCGCCTCACCCTGCCCTCCCGTGGCCACCACCATGACCTGATGCCGCGGCAAATCGTCTACAGCCTCCATATCAACCGTTTTGGGCATATCTTTCAAATAGCCATTCGCCTGCGCCGCTTCGATAATCCGGTGCAGAGAACGACCGGCAAAGCACAATGTCCGCCCGGTCTCGCGGGCAACTTGCCCCATTGTCTCCAATCGCGCAGCGTTCGACGCAAAGGTCGTGAGCAGCACCCTGCCCTTGGCTTGCTTAACCGACGTCAGCAAATCAGCCTTCACGCTGCCTTCGCTGCCGCTGTCGTCCGCATTGAACGCGTTGGTTGAATCGCAAACCAGCGCAAGCACGCCG
>JANLRW010000290.1:0-12791 GCA_031361925.1 Sphingomonadales bacterium | reverse complement strand
GAACGGACCCTTGTCCAACATCCAGTCCCACTCAACACGGCCATAAATACGCGCGGCGATCGATCTGATCTCCGCTTCGTCTGGATGGTTCGCATCGAAATATTGTGCGGCGAACAAGATGCCGCCGAGCAGCAATGCGGTATCAATAGATGACAGTTCGGTCGTGCCGAACCGTGTGCCGTCCTCCATTTTCAAGAAGTGGTAGAAAAACCCGCGATGTCCCGAAATACCAGTTTTGGCATCGCCCTGCGGCGCGCGGTCGAAAAACCGGAGTGTGTTGAGCGTTCGTTCGCGCGCGGCTGACCGGGGTATCCAGCCCTTTTCCACGCCGTATGGGTAGGCAGTCAGCCCAAAGCCGACAGCTGCAATGCTGGCAAAGGACGGCGTCGGCCAGCGGTCTGGGACCAGCCCTGTTTTCGGATCGGCGAGATCCCAAAACCAGTCAAAAGTGCGGCGGCCCAAGTCTGCGATCGAAAAGCCGGAGGGTTGCCCGCTGATAAGATTTGCACCGGGCTTGCCTGTGCTACAACCGGCAACCAGACTTCCTGTACCAGCCACCAAAAATTGCCGACGATCAAATAGCATGGCGGTCCAATAAGCCTTTTTTCGCTTACATTCAAAAATGGGGCACTAAAAAAATAGCCTGCGCCGATCAGGGAGGAGTGATCGACGCAGGCCTTGCGACCCGCAGCCTAGAATCTATAGGCTGCGCGGAACTGGATACGACGCGGAAGGGTCAGCAACGCGTTGGGTTCACCGAAACGGAAATCCGAAGGCGGCGCACCACAGCAAACAAAGCTGTTAAACGACGTGTAGTTTTTGTTGTTGAACAGGTTGAACACATCGACCGCAAACGACAATGTGTGATCGCCGAACATCGTGAAATCCTTTTCAAGCGTCACATCGACTTCGCACCGCGCGAAAATTCCGATGCAATTCTTGTCCGGAAACGCCGAACGTATGACGTTGGTATTGACGTCAAAAAATGGCGGCGTGTTGGCGTCAAAAACCTGGAATGCCTGTCCGCTGCCGAGCTTGGTGAGAGTCGAGAATTTGATGCCCCACGGCAGATCGACCAGACCGGTGAAGACAATGGCGTGCCGTTCGACCCCCGCTTTGTCGCGGAAGCCAAAATCTTTGGGCAGCACTTTGTCGAGACTGAACAGATCATTGCCGTTCTGCTCGGCCTTTTGCAGTGTGTAGGCGAGGCTCACCCCCCACCCATCGGAGGGATTATACGGCTTGTCGATGGTCACATAAAGCGCCTTGTAGCGGGTATCGAGACCATCAAAACCGATCAGCACATTGGCAAAACCAGCCGCGTTGGCGAGTGCCGTATCGCAGCAATTGCCAAGACCACCATTTTGCCGGGTGGCAAACAGGTGGGTATAGCCATTCTGCCCCTTGATATAGCTGCCGGTGACCGACGCATTCCAATCACCAAACTTTTGGCGGATGCCAAGGCTGAACTGGTCAGTTGAAGGGGCCTTTGCGTTGTTCTTGACCGCGAACAGCTCGGGCAATCCAGTGAGCGCAGTCGCCTGCAACGCGATCAGGCCGTCGCGGGTTAGATAAGCCGGGTTCCACAGCACTGTCGGACTGCCGTTGCGCGGCAGGCCATCGGACGAGAACTCGAACCGGCCAATGGTGTATTGCAGGCGGAATTTCTCATCGAGGGTGTTGTTGAACACGTTGCGATCATAATAACGGCCATAGCCGCCGAAGACGACCGTACGTTGGTCATCATTGAAGTCATAGGAGAAACCGATGCGCGGCTGGATCAAATTCTTTGCAGGGCGATCGGTGCCATCGGTGATGTAGTTCTCGGCCTTAAAATAGCTCGTCTGCGGCAATGCGCGAAGGAGCGTCGCAGCCTTCGCCGGTGTCACATAATCATTGTTGAACATGTTGCTCTCGCGGTCCCAACGGAGCCCAACGTTGATTTGCAGCTTGTCGGTCAAGTCCCAATCGTCTTGAATATATGCTCCCCACACATTGTTGGACGCATCAATACGCGGGTTCCCGAGCCCCAGAAACGCCTGACGCGGGAACGAATAATCTGGCCCTTGGAAGACATATTTCGGTTGGACGTTGAACAACTTGCTGAACTGGTAATCCTGCGCCGAATATTTCGCACCGATCTTGATCACATGGTTATCGAGCCCAGTGTAAGTAAAGTCGTTGCGCACCGTCATCGCTTGCTGGCGGACGTCTTGGCTACCGTCTTTGCCACCAAAAGTTACGATGCCTTGATATTCAAAGGTCGGGCTGTCGGGGTTGAGCGACGTCGGATTATAGTTGTAATCGAGATAATCCATCGAAAATTCGTTGATAAACCCATCGCCGCGGTGGGTCCATTTCAACAGATATGTGCTGATGTCATTCTTCTTGTTTTCGGCGGCCTCACGCGATGTCGTCCCGCCGAACCCTTGAATATCGGTTTCTATCCGTTTCGAATAAGACAGATCAACGGTATTGTCGGAATCTTGAGTCCATGTCAGTTTGGCAAAGTAGTTGTCGCCGCGAAACGGGCTAACGAACGCGCCTTCATATTTTCCGAACTGCGCAAGGAAAGGCGCGGTCCGGTTACCCAATAATACGTTGGTGGCACGGTCCTGATCATTGCCTTCATATGATCCAAAGAAGAATAGCTTGTCTTGGATGATCGGCCCACCGAGCGCGAAACCATATTGCTTGCGCTTGAAAACGGGTTCGGGACGGTTAGCCTTGATGTCGAAAATGCTTTTCTTTGCAAGACTGCGGTCGGTGTAAGCACCGAACATTTCGCCATGAAATTCATTCGTGCCGGATTTGGTAATCGCCGTCACAATTGCCGCTGAGGCCTGTTCATATTCAGCCTTGTAGTTTTGCGTTAACACACGGAATTCTTGGACAGCGAGTTGGCCAAATGGATTTCCGCGACTATCCTGTTGCCCGGCTACGCCCTGATCGAGCACCGAGTTTTTGAGGCTGACACCGTCTATAAAGACGTTGACCCCGGAACTGGTCGAGGCACCGCTACGAAAGCCACGGTTGGTTTCGCTGTCGTTGTACTGGACGCCCGGTGCCAATTGCGTGAACGATAGGAAGTTGCGGTCAGTCTGCGGTAACCGGCGGATCTGCTCTTGGCTGATGTTGGTCGCGACTTCGCTGGTCTTTGTTTCAACCAGCGTGCGCCCACCGGTGACCACGATTTCGGTGCCCTCTGCCTCGGGAGCAAGGTCGAGCGTTGCGCTCTGGCCAATGCTCAATATTACGCGGCGTTCGATGGGCGTACCACCAGCATCAACGCGTATGGTGTAAGGCGCAGGCCGAAGCCCGTCGAGCACATAGCCGCCGTCATTTGCGGTAACCGCGCTTGCCTGCGAGTTCGTTCCCTCATTGGTCGCGGTGACAGTAGCACCCGCAACCGGCGCACCCGAAGCATCGCTAACCGTGCCGCCAATCGAGCCGGTGGTCGATTGGGCCATGGCCGGTGCCGCGCATGCAATTGCGATCGGCCCGACACATGCCGAATAAAGCAGCCCGCGTAAGATCAACCTTGTTGAATTCCTCATGATAGTTCCCTTTTCTCTCGCTGGTTTTTTGCGGTCGGACGCCGCATTTTCTTTTGTTTGATAGATGTTGTGCCGCGCATCATCAGCGCGGGTTGAAGCAGGTGGTTCTGCGCTGGCAAATCATCACCTTGCAGTTGCGCCAGCAGCAACGACATCGCCGCCGCCCCCATGTCGGCGATATGGACCTCGACCGTGCTAAGCGCTGGGTAGGTATGTCGGGCCAGTGGAATATCGTCGAAACCGGCAACTGCGATCTGATCAGGCACGTCGATCCCGGCATCGCGAAGGACGGCAAGACAGCCGACCGCCATCATGTCGTTGGCAGCGAACACCGCATCGACCGCGACATTGCCCGCGATAATCAACCGCGCTGCTTCGGCTCCGGCCTCCTCGGTAAAGTCGCCGGGTAGGATCAGCGGGCTGTGTTCATCGCCCACCTGACGCATCGCATCGACAAAGCCACGGAGGCGCTCACGTGCATCGCGGTTGTCGCGCGGACCGGCGATGTGGGCAATCCGCTTGCAACCACTGGCAAGTAACGCCTCGGTCATCGCCCGTGCGCCCGAATAATTGTCGATGGCGACACTCGGAATGCCGATGCTTCCGGCTGGATAATTGATGAGCACCGTCGGCAACTTGGGCGGCAGGTTGGCGACCAGATAGGCGGGATCGGTGTCGGGGGGCATGATCAGCAATCCGTCCACTCGTCCGCGCATTGCCCTGATCGCGGTTGCTGTCCCTTGCGCGCTGCCGTGCATATTGCTTAGCAACAATTGCAAACCCGCCTGATGCGCAACCTTGTCGATACCGCGCACAAGCTCGCTGAAATACTCGCCGAACAGATCGGGCAACACAACGCCGATGGCGTCGCTTCGCTGCCGCGTCAGGCTGCGCGCGCCGCTGTGCGGGATGTAATTGAGCAGCGCAGCGGCGTCGGTCACGCGCTGGCGAACACCGTCGGTAACGTTCAGATGGCCATTTAGTGCACGCGAAGCAGTGGCCACGGATACACCGGCAGTTCGGGCGACATCGCGAATGGTGGTCATCGACCTAATCCTCTCCTGCTACCCGAGCACAGTCGCCTTTAGCGGCTTCCATCACTTCTATGTAACCGGTTTCAAGAAATGTTGTAACCGGTTACACAAGATTATTGCAATAGTTATTTTATGCGGTGGCTTGCACCCGTTCGCCGCTCTGATCGAACAAGTGCAGTGCGCTCGAACCGGCGAGGTCGAATGTCATTCTGGTTCCCGCCTTTGCGTCAATGTCCTCATGGATTTGCCACAATAGCGGCCCGCCTTCATTAGTGATCAAGTGAACCAGCGACTGGCCGCCCATGCGCTCGGTAAAATCTATTTTTGCCGAGAGGCCGCCGCCCTCAGCAACCACCAGATCATCTGGCCTGATGCCAAGCGTCAGCGCCTGCCCTGCTTCGACGGGCGCACGATCTATGGGAACAGCGAAGACGCCACCCTGCTTGAGACGGAGCGAGACCTCGGTGTCCGCAACGGCGACAACGACGACATCGACAAAGTTCATCTGCGGCGAGCCAATGAAGCCCGCAACAAAACGGTTGGCTGGGCGCCGGTATAACGCATCGGGCGTGCCGATCTGTTCGATTTTTCCGGCACGGAGCACCACGATCCGGTCGGCCAACGTCATGGCCTCGGTCTGGTCGTGGGTAACATAAAGCGTCGTCGTGCCCAGCGCTTTGTGCAGCCGCAAAAACTCGTGCCGCATCTTCACGCGAAGTTCGGTATCGAGATTGGATAACGGCTCATCGAACAGGAACAAATCCGGCTGCCGCACGATCGCACGCCCAATTGCGACGCGCTGACGCTGCCCGCCGGAAAGCGCTGCGGGTTTGCGGTCAAGCAGATGCTCGATGTCCAATATGCCCGCTGCCTTATCGACTGCGGCAGCGATGTCTGACGCCGTACGCTTGGCCATCTTCAGCGCAAAGCCGAGATTCTGCCTGACGGTCATGTTGGGATAAAGTGCGTAGGATTGAAAAACCATAGCGACACCGCGTTCGGCAGGCGGCAGATGCGTGATGTCGCGCCCCCCAAGCGCGATGCTGCCAGCAGTCAAATCTTCAAGCCCGGCAACAGTCCGCAGCAACGTTGATTTTCCGCAACCAGAAGGTCCGACGACCACGACATATTCACCATCTGCAACGGCAAGATCGATATCGGCCAGAATCGCGTGGTCGCCAATTCGCTTTTGAAGCCCCTCGATGCGAATAGCTGCCATTCATATCTCCTCCGCACAATGTAACCGGTTACAACAAGGTGCGCGTCCTTTGCAAATACTAATCAGCCAGCACGTTAGCCTACATGCAAGGCTGACCAGGTTGCTGGGCAACCGGAAGGGCCTCAATGGTATTTTTATTGGCTGCAGATGCTGCGGTGCCCTTTGCGCGTGCATAAGCGAAGTGGCGCGTAGGCGCGGTGGGCGGGATCAAGGGTAGAAAAACCTTTCTTCAATGATCCGCCCATCGCGGACAGTGAAAATGGCGATTTCGGTCAAGGCCTGGGCATGACCGCTCGCAGGGTCGGTAATCAGCATATCGAGGAATAACGCGAACTGGTCCCCGGTGACAAAAGGACCGTCGATACCCAGATCGTCGATACGGTTTTTTCCAAACCGGAATCTGGCTTTGTTGAGCGCGGCTTCGATTCCCGAAACCAGTGCCGGGATGCCGATTTGTAGATCTGCTGGTTCGACGCTGGTCACCGCATCGGCCCAGTAACGCTGACCAGCTGCCTCGAACTGGCCGAGCCGCAGCATTGCGGTGAATTCGCGCGCAACATCGTCGATGGCAGCCATCAGTGCCTCCGCGAGGATTGAGAAAGAGGGTTGGCGGGCGCAAAGCTGGGAAATGCGGCGCCCGCCGTGATCCTGAAATGGGTCGCTTATTTCAGAATCAATTCCTGATATTCGGTTGAACCCATCAGCTCGCGCATCTTGCCGCGCTCTCCATTGGCAGCCGCCTGCTTGCGTTCGTCCATCGCCATCATGGCGTTGATCTTTTTGTTGAAGCTCTCTTGCTGTGCGGTGGTCTGATAGTCCTTGTATTCAACAATAAGGACCAGATCTGGTTCGCCTTGCCGGGCATTGTTGACTGCCAGAACGTGGTAATCCAGCACGATGCCTTCTGCCTTGGCCAGCTCCTGATTTTTCTTCCAGGTCGTCGCCAGATAATCCATATAATTCTGGAGCTGGCCAGGCAGAACGTCGATGCGGCTGGCTTCCCAGACCGAGCCGGGTTTGTAGCTCACTTCTTGCGCCATGACTGGCGTGACGGTTGTCGCCGCGACCATGATTGCGGCACCGGCAAATATTGATTTCAACATTTTCATCTTCTCTCTCCTCTCATTTGCTCCTCGGGATGAGGGGCTTCCAAAAAAATGCTACGCTATGGCAGGCCGCAGCGTGCGGCCACGAATCTGCTGGCGCAGCAGCAGGATCAGCGCCAAACCCACAACTCCTTGGACCATCCAGACGTGGACGCGGTAGACCAGACGTGCGCCGATAAGTCCGCCGAGCGTAAGCGACCCGATGTTGCCAACCAGCAAGACCGGATCGACTCGGCCCCCCAGCAGAGCCCGAAAGATTAGCCCCTGCACCAAAGACGGGGGGGTATGTCCGGCAATCAGCGTCGGCGGAATGAGTTGGTCAGGAACCAGCTTGCGGAACTTGAGCCACGCCATGGACGGGGCAAAGCTGCCGACGCCCAGCGTATCGAAGAAGTTTGTAACCGCCCCGAGCACGATCGCTTCTGCGCGCGGTGCCGCGTGTTGTGCGATCCCGCTCCGCAACAGGATGACGCCATTAGCTGCGGCACCCAGTATCAGCAGAATGACGACGACGGTCAGCATGACGTTATCTCTTGGCGATCTGCGCTCATTCGGTCTCTCCCGTGGCGCAGACATAGCTTTGCTGCTTGCAAAACCGGGGTTTCCCGGCTCGCCCAAAAGCTTCAAAAATGTCTGCGATCCCTTGGGAAGATAATGCCGTTATGGTGCGTCAAACGCAATCCGACCGACCGTCAATAACGCGTCAATAAAGCGTCAATCCGGCGCTAGGCGCGATTACTCGGTACCGGCAGCAGATCGGGCCAGCCATATTTATCCCACGCCGCCGCCATGCCGATTTTCTGCGCAAAGGGGATGAATTCTGGATGCTGCCAAATCTGGCGCATCGGATCGATATCGACCCAGACGGACAGGAAGGGCAGCATGGTGGCGAGGCTGCCATGATCGCCGATGGCCTTGAACGCCAGTTCGGCATGGCCGGTAAAGATGGCCGGGCCGGTGATCGCGTGATCGCTCTTGTCGGGCAGGGTGGCATACATGAAATCGAGCATCTGCCAGTATGCCTTGCGATCCTCGTCCCTGCCGCTGCATACCCCCTTTGCGGCCATCAGCCAATAGGCGTCCATCGCTTCGGGCGTCATCGTGCCGGTGCCGACCGGGGGTTTGATGATCGTGTTCATCAGCGCTTTGGCGGACTGATATTGTTCGACCGCGAGGTCGTGCTCGCCAAGCGCGGCACTGCTGATGGCCAGATGTATGGGCGGAAAACCAAGATCGACCATCCGCTGGGCAGCGGCGCGTGCCGCATCCAGATCGCCTTGCCCCCTATGCATCGCCCAGAGCGGCCCATATTTGCGCGGGTCCACCGGATCCTGATCAACAGCTGCTATGACATAAGAGGCGGCATCCCGCGTGCGCCCGCAATAGATCAGGAACGATCCCAGGCGCAACGCGACATCAGGATTGCCGGGCTCAAGCTGATAGGCTTTGAACGCATAGTCGAGCGCCCCGACCACATCTTTCTGGGTCCATTGGTGCAGGCCCAGAAGTGCATGGGGATATCCCAGCGTCGGTGACAGGGCGATGGCCTTGCGTGCGCACTCCGCCATCCGCACTGATTCCGCTTCGCGATCAAGGCACTGGGTATACATCGCCACAAGTTGATGCGCTTCGGCGAGCGCAACCCAGCATTCGGCAAAGTCAGGGTCAAGCGCCAGCGCTTGTTCGAACAGGGCAATCGCCCTATCCAGCACGCTGTCGCCAAACACCCGCAAACACAGCGAGCGGCCTTGCAGATATAGGTCATAGGCCTCTTTGCTGTGCGTCATTCCGCGTGCCAACGGTTCGTCCAAAGTCAGGCTCAGCGTCTCAGCCAGTGCTGAGGTCACCGCGCGGGCTACCGTATCCTGCAGCGCGAAGATATCGTCGAGCGTTCCGTCAAAGCGCTTGGCCCATAGTTCAAACCCTGTATCGCCCGCGATCAGATGGGCATGAATGCGGACGCGCTCTCCCTGTCGTTGCACCGATCCTTCGATCAGATGCGATACGCCCAGCTCTGCCGCAATCTGTGCGGGTGCTAGGTCGCTGCCTCTGAAATGGAAGCAAGAGGTTCTGCCCGCAACCAGGAGCTGCGGAACCTGACCCAGCGCTGTGATGAGTTCATCGACCATGCCGTCAGCAAAATAATCAGCCCCCTCCGAAGTGCCCAGTGCCTGAAAGGGCAGGACAGCTATCCGCGTTTTGCCATCCGACCGGTTGGGTTGAGGGATGGTCGAAGCAGACGGGTCTCTTGCGGTCCAGGCAGAAAGCAAGCGCTGCCGCATGTCCTGATTGCAGTGGTCGTCCAGCCGCGCCAAAGCGTGATGAACCGCGGCCCGAAGGCGCAACGCGACATGCTGCCGCCGTTCGCCAAGCCAATTGGTAAACGCATCCCCCAAATTTAGGTCATCCAGCAGCAGGCTCGTTCCGATTAAACCGAGCGACTGGACGGCATCTTCATATTGGCCGTGCGCCAACGCCTGTTCGAGTTCAGCGAGATCGGTTTGCACCGTCGATCCGTTCAGGGCGATCCGTTCGCGTGTCACGATCAGCATCGGTTGGCCCAAAGACTCAAGCGTCTTGCCCAGTTCAAGCAGGCATTGCCGCAAGCTTGCCTTGGCCTGCGCCTCAAACCGCCCCGACCAGAGCAGCCGGGTAATCTGTTCGCGCGCTATCGGCTGATCTGGTTCCAGACAGAGCATTGCGAGTAATGCGCGGGCACGGCGATTGGAGAGGGCGATTGTTGTGCCATTGCAGTCGGCGAGGCGAAATTCGCCAAACAGCGAGGCACGCGCGGTGAGCGAAGGTTCCTCTTCGACCTGTTCGCTTGGTTCTGCGGACATCAACACCCCCTGTCGAACTGGCTAAAGTAGAATGTTGCGCCACGCTACAATATTTTACGTGATATTGCATCTATCTGGGGCGCCGTCGCACCATCCAAAAGCCTGTTCTGAAGGGCGTGCTCGTTCGACTCCTGCAGGCGGGCACATATCGTTTCAACCGTAACCAAGGCGGTTGTGTCTGCCAGTCAGGCTGCTACATGCCGTAACGTCATATGGGCCAAAGTTTCAGCATCACAGATCTGTTCACCATCGGGATCGGGCCGTCGAGTTCGCATACCGTCGGACCAATGCGCGCGGCGCGCGATTTTGCCGAGCGCGCGCTGATCAGGCATGATGTCGGGCAGGTGCGGTGCGATTTGTTCGGTTCGCTGGCGCTGACCGGGCACGGCCATGCAACCGACACCGCGATATTGTTGGGGCTTTCGGGGCACACGCCAGAGGGGGTTTGCCCCGATATGATTGCCGATATTGTTGCGGATATTCGCGCTGCCGACCGGCTGAAACTGGCCGGTCGTGTAGCACTCAGTTTTGTCGAAACGCAGCATTTGCTGTTCCATAAAGGCGAATTCCTGCCGGGCCATGCGAACGCGATGCGTTTTACCGCGACCTATTCGGACGGCAGTGAATATACCGAGATCTATTACTCGATTGGCGGCGGCGCGATCGCACGCGCGGGGGCAGACGAGCTTAGGCTTAATTTCGAACTTGCGCATCCATTTGCATCGGGTGAGCGACTGCTTGAAATTGGCGACGAAGCGGGACTAAGCTTCGGCGCGATTGTCGAAGCCAATGAGGCGTCGTGGCGCAGCGAGGCAGAGACCCATGCATTCATCGACGATGTCCGTACCGCGATGCTCGATTGTGTGAAGCGCGGCATGTCAAGCGACGGCATCTTGCCCGGTGGCCTCAACGTCAAACGCCGCGCCAAATGCCTGCACGAAAAGCTGGTCGAGCGCGGACCGCGTAGCGATCCCTCGACAGTATTTGAATGGGTCAGCCTTTGGGCGCTGGCGGTGAACGAGGAGAATGCGGCGGGGGGCAGGGTTGTCACCGCGCCGACCAACGGTGCGGCGGGGGTCATCCCGGCGGTGCTCAAATATTATGAGGTGTTCACCGCCAGCCCAACGCCTGCAGGCAGCCGGTTGCTGCTGACCACCGCGACCGCGATTGGCTTTCTCTACAAAACCAACGCGTCGATATCGGCGGCGGAAATGGGCTGTCAGGGCGAGGTCGGGGTGGCGTGTTCGATGGCAGCGGCCGGTCTTGCGGCGGCGCTTGGTGGCACCAATGCGCAAGTCGAAAATGCCGCCGAAATCGGTATGGAGCATAATCTGGGCCTGACGTGCGATCCCATTGGCGGGTTGGTGCAAATCCCGTGTATTGAACGCAATACGATGGGCGCGATCAAGGCGATCAACGCCGCTTATCTCGCGCTTTCAGGCGACGGCGGACATGTCGTCAGCCTTGATGCGGTGATCGAAACGATGCGCCAGACCGGCGAGGATATGCGGTCGAAATATAAAGAAACCTCGCTCGGCGGGTTGGCGGTCAACGTGGTTGAATGCTGACGAACGAACGGGCTTGCTTTAAAAGTTGATCATGATCCGGCGCGCCAGTGTGGGCGAAACCGAATTCACAATCTGCAGCAGCTTCACAATCCCGACATTGGCCTCGGCCTTGTTGCTCTCAATCGCATCAATTATTTGCGCGGCACATTGCGAGGCGGGCATCTTCTTGCTTTCGCGTGCCGCAGTCATTGCGGTCTCGACGACCGGCGGGAGTGCCTCGATCACATGAACGTTGCTGTTACGCAGATTATGGCGAAGTGCCTGGGTGAAGCTGCGCAAACCGGCCTTGGACGCGCAATAGACCGGGCCACCGGCACGCGGCGCGATCGCAAGTCCCGAGGTCACGTTGACAATCGCCGCCTCGGGCCGCTTTAATAGGCCCGGTAACAAATGCCCGATAAGGTGCATCGGTGCATTGAGATTGAGAAAAATCGCTTGGTCGGTGAGCGCGAGATCGAGCGGCTCACCGGGACCGAAATTCCCGCTCATGCCAGCGTTGTTGATCAGGATATCGAGCGGCCGGTCACCAAGCGCTTCCAGAAACGCAGCACAGCCCTTGGCGGTTGACAGATCTGCAACGATTGCTTCCAACCCTTCCGCCTGCGCCGCAGCCAACATTGCCTCGCGCCGCCCGCAGACGATTACCGCCGCACCCTTGGCCTTTAACTGCCGCGCAATCTCCAGCCCGATGCCGTCGGTTCCGCCCGTGACCAGAACGGTTTTGTCCTTAATCTGCATATCGCCCTCCCGATGGTTAACACAGGTTAGCAAATGTCACAGATCGGGACAGTGCTATTTTGGTCGGGCGTTAACCTTTTTTGCCGCTGGCTAATATCCCTAACAAATCGTTAACGTCATGCCATGATGAAAAGAAGACTGGTTTGTCGCAACGAAGCCGCAAGGCATCCCTTCCGCCGGATGCTGCCGCCTCCTGTGCTCGACATGACGCTCACCGCGCCGCGTCCAAGCCGCTGGTGGCGGAAAGAAGACACGCATTTGTTCGTGCTGAGCTTCGGCGCGTTCTTCGTGGCGATTTCGAGCTTTATTTACTAGGCCGTAAACTCATAAATATCATCATCGAGGCATCAAAATGGCCTCGATCTCGAAGTAAAATACGGTTGCGGGCAGGGTTTCTGCCGGTTTGCGAGCATTTTGTCTCGATATTTTTGTTATTGAGTTTGTCCATAGCGCCCGCCCTTGCGCGCAATTGACGCGGTCTCACGATGATATTTCCGAGTTTGCGGTCTAGCGCTTATTTACGCTTTTTTCGCGCGGCATAACGTGCGTCGCGGGCGGCTTTTTGTTCGGCTGCGGTCAGTGCCGGCTGCGCCGCTTCAAATGCAGCCTTGGCTTCGGCCTCGGCTTTCTTTGCGGCTTTTTCGGCCTCGCGCGCGGCAATCTTTTCGGCGCGGGCAGCGGCGGCGGCAGCTTCTTTAGCAGCGGCAGCAGCTGCGCGCTCGGCAAGAA
>JANLRW010000253.1:0-4563 GCA_031361925.1 Sphingomonadales bacterium | reverse complement strand
CCCATTTTTCCACATCGGCCGGGATATAGAGGTTCAGCGACGTTGCTTGGTCAATATACGGCGTGCGGTCGGCGGCGAGTTCGATCAGCCAGCGCTGGTCGATCTCAAAGCTGGTCTTGAACGTGTCCTTTTCCTCGGGGCTGAGGAAATCGAGATGCTGGACCGAGCCGCCCTTTTCAAGGATGCTGTTCCAGACGTTGGTGCTGTCCTTCGCCTTCGCCTGAAGCAGTTTCTCCAGATACGGGTTCTTGACGATGAAGCTGCCCGACAAAGTCTTGTGCGTGTAGATATTCGCCGGGATCGGCTCGATGCACGCAGATGTGCCGCCGCAGATGATCGAGATCGACGCGGTCGGCGCGATCGCCATCTTGCAGCTGAAACGCTCCATCACGCCCATATCAGCGGCATCGGGGCAGGGGCCGCGCTCCTTGGCCAGCATCATCGATGCCTCGTCGGCCTGCGCGCGGACATGCTTGAAAAACTTCATATTCCACGATTTCGCCAGCGCGCTTTCAAAGCCGACGCCGCGTGATTGCAGAAAGCTGTGATAGCCCATGACGCCGAGCCCGACCGAACGCTCGCGCGCGGCGCTGTATTTCGCACGGCGCATCTCGTCGGGTGCACGGTCGATAAAGTCCTGCAGGACATTGTCGAGCATACGCATCACGTCTTCGATGAACTGCTTGTCAACGCTCCACTCATCCCAAGTTTCGAGATTGAGCGAAGACAGACAGCAGACCGCCGTGCGATCATTGCCCAGATGGTCGCGACCCGTGGGCAAAGTGATTTCGCTGCAAAGATTGGAGGTGGAAACCTTCAGCCCGAGATCGCGGTGATGCTTTGGCATCGCGTTGTTCACGGTGTCGCTGAAGATGATGTAGGGCTCGCCGGTGGCCAGCCGGGTTTCGACAAGCTTCTGGAACAGGCTGCGCGCGTCGATGGTGCTGCGCACTTCGCCGGTTTTGGGCGAACGCAGGTCGAATTCGTCGCCGTTACGCACCGCCTCCATAAACTCGTCGGTCAGCAATACGCCGTGGTGCAGGTTCAGCGCCTTGCGGTTGAAATCGCCCGACGGTTTGCGGATTTCGAGGAATTCTTCGATCTCGGGGTGGCTGACGTCGAGATAGCAGGCGGCGCTACCACGGCGAAGCGAACCCTGCGAAATCGCGAGCGTCAGGCTGTCCATCACGCGGACAAACGGAATGATGCCGCTGGTCTTGCCGTTAAGGCCAACGGGCTCGCCGATGCCGCGAACGCTGCCCCAATAAGTGCCGATGCCGCCGCCGCGGCTGGCGAGCCAGACATTCTCGTTCCACGTGTTGACGATGCCCTCAAGGCTGTCGTCGACGCTGTTCAGATAGCAGGAAATCGGCAGACCACGGCCAGTGCCGCCGTTCGACAGCACAGGTGTCGCGGGCATGAACCACAGCTTCGAGATATAGTCATAGAGCCGCTGCGCATGGTCCTGGTCATCGGCATAAGCCGACGCAACGCGCGCAAACAGGTCCTGATAGCTTTCGCCCGGCAGCAGATACCGATCCTGCAACGTGTCTTTACCGAATTCGGTCAGTAGCGCATCGCGGCTGCTGTCGGTGACAATATTAAAGCGGCGCACGTCGACCGACTTGCTGTCGCTCTCGGCCTTTTCATACGCCGCGTCGGTGTTGGTCGCAGCTTTGGCTTTGGCCTTCTTCACCGGCTCCTCGCTAGCGACTGTTTCAACGACCAATTCTGCTTCCAATACGTCCGACATATTATCCGATCCGGCCCCCCGGCCTGTGTCTCTGAAATCCATTTTAGCCCCAGCTCCATGTTCTTGGGCGGCTGCGGGAACACCCCGTTGGCCGCTGGCCGCCCGATATAATGCGACGGTAATCGTTGTTCCCGTCTTGTTCGACTCGGGACGCAAGCGACCCTCTTACCATTATTTGAACCGCGCGGGGTGCAAAATTCGACTTGTCCCCAGCTTATCGACGGGAAAAACACTCCCCTCGGCAGAATCGCGTTCTGCGGACTAAAGCACAAAGTATGGTGATGCCCCCTACGGCCAACCGCTACCTATAGTGCCTCAATCATTCTGAAGCGCAAGAGGGTAAATCGTTAATTTACCACTCGGTTCGTCGCTAATGTGATTCCGCTCATCGCAGCCCCCCAGCGGTTGCAACGCAGCGACGCGTGGAGTTGCTAGGCATTTTTTCACGCGCAAGATGGAAAATCGCAGACAAAAAATATTTTACAAAATTGCGCTGTAGAACCTGCTTGACCGCAATATCTTGTGCCGGTTGTCGATCACTGCCTTGCTTATATATAATGTTCGCGGCATCCTGATTCAACGTTAGCGGCATCGGGGCACGTGATGAAAAAACTATGGGCATTGATACTGATCGTTGTCGTTTTCGGCTGGAACACCAGCGCATATGCCAGCGCCGATTCGACCTGCTATCCCGACTGGAAGATCAAACATAGCAATAGGAGCGGGTGCAGCAGCACCGCCTTGCTTAGCCCGGGCAATGATACCCGCGTCAACTTGCTGATGCTGCTCCACGACCGCCACGGAGCGGTGGGGCCAGCGAGCAATTATAGCTACGACATTCCCGAACGGCGCGGCGATGCTGAACCGTTCGACTATTCGGTGTTCGCACTGGCACTCGGTCCGTCGCCCGCGAACGCCGAAGTTGAACAAACTAGTGACTTCCCGTTCGGCACGCGATGTATGAGCAATCTGGCGGGTGGTGCTGATTTCATCGGCGCGCTGAACGCAGCCAAGAATATCCCGGCGGCCGAGCGCGCGACGTTGGCGGCGGTTCGAACCACCTTGAAACCCGAATGTATCGAAAATGATCAGGCGCGGATCGCGGTGGAACAGGCGGTTGGCTTAGTCAAATCAAAACAAGGCATTTTATTTGCGCGTTATCTGGTCGCCGCGGCGTCTTTTTACGACGGCGATTTTGTCTCGGCGAAGGCGGCGTTTGGCAGCGCCGGAAAGACCGATTCGCCCTGGTTGGCGCAAGCCGCGTCCTATATGCAGGGCCGGACTGCACTGAACGCGGCAATGGTTGGCGCATTCGATGAATATGGTTCGGTTGTCGAGGGCGGCGCGAACGGCCAAATCTTGTTTGATGCCGAAAACGCTTTTGTGGTGTATTTGAAGGCCTATCCCGATGGCCGATATGCGCCCTCGGCACGAGGCTTGCTGCGCCGTGTCTATTGGCTGCGTCAGGATAAAGGCAAATTGCTCACCGAATATGTGGGCCAATTTGCGCAGAAAGATGCGGCCAAGCGCAACATGTCGCTGCCCGATCTCGTGCAGGAAATAGACAATGTCCTGTTCCGCGATCTGAAACCCGAAGCAATTGCCGATCCCATGCTGCTCGCGGTCGCAGATCTGCGTGCGATGCGTCACGATGGCGATCCCAAACTTGCCGATTATGATGGCCCGCCGATCACCCGTGCTGCGCTCAATGCCCAAAGGTCCAAGTTCGCGGGCAATGATGCGCTCTTCAACTATGTGCTGGCGACGCACGCGCTTTTTGTGGCGGGGGACCCAGCCGACGTCTTGCGGCTGATTCCGGCAAACGCGCAGGAAAGCAAAAGCTATCTGGGCTTCAGCCGTCAATTGCTGCGCGCACTCGCGTTGGATGCGGCAGGCAATACCGCTGCGCGCGAGGCGTTGGCAGCGTTGATTTTGAACGCCAAGCAACCGTTCCAGCGCGGGTCAGCTGAACTGGCGCTGGCGCTGCACGACGAACGCAACAAAGGGATCGAACGCATATTTGCCGCCAATTCGCCCATTCGCGATCCCGATCTGCGCGAGATATTGCTGCGTTATCACGCCGGGCCAATATTTCTGCGGCAAAGCTATGCTGACAAGGCGGCGGCCGGACGCGAACGGCAAGTCGCGCTTTACACCTTGCTTTACAAAGATCTGACACGCGGGTTCTATGCCGATTTCGTTCGCGATGTCGCGCTAATCCCCGCGAATGCACGACCTATGCCGCAAGATGATTACACTTCGCCGATCTACACCGATATCGCGCGGTTCCGCTGGTCTGGCGCAACCGACTTTGCCTGTCCGGCGCTAAAAACGGTTGCAGCGACTTTGTCCGCTAATGCCAAGGATCCATCGTCGCTGCTGTGCCTTGGTGAGTTCATCAGGGAGAGCGGCTTCGATCCGTCTTACTACGGTATCACACAGTATCTCGATGACCTGCCCGAAAAAGATGAACTTGGCGGATCGCCGTCGCTGTTTCCGGGCAAGCGCTTCTCGCGTTTAGACGGTTATAAGACGGTGATTGCCAACCCGAAAGCCGGGCCCGAAAATCACGCCTACGCGCTTTACCGCGCGGTGAACTGCTTTGCCCCCAGCGGCTATAATGGCTGCGACGCAGCAGACGTGTCCAAGAACCAACGGCGAGCGTGGTTTCAGCAGCTCAAAACCGACTTCCCTGCCTCGCCTTGGGCCAAGAAGCTGAAATATTATTGGTGAGGGGGCTGCTCTGCGCTTCGCTGCTGCTGCTGGCTGGTTGCCAGCGCGAAAACGACCGGGTCAATGCGGCGGACTAT
>JANLRW010000207.1:0-2127 GCA_031361925.1 Sphingomonadales bacterium | reverse complement strand
GAATTCGGCGACCATTTCCGCGACTTCGGCTTCGGACACGACGCCTTCCTCGATCAAGCGCTTGGAATAAATCTCCAGCGTGGTCGGATGGCCGTGGATCGCCCGATACATCAAGGGCTGCGTGAAGGACGGCTCGTCGCCTTCATTATGGCCGAAGCGGCGGTAGCACCACATGTCGATAACGATGTCGCGGTGGAATGTCTGGCGAAATTCAATCGCGATCTTGCAAGCAAAAGTCACCGCTTCGGGGTCGTCACCATTGACGTGGAAGATCGGGGCTTGCACGCCCTTGGCGACGTCCGATGGATAAGGTGAGCTGCGCGCGAATTGCGGGCTAGTGGTAAACCCGACCTGGTTGTTGACGATGAAGTGCAAACATCCGCCAGTATTGTAACCGCGAATGCCGGAGAAGCCGAGGCATTCCCAAACAATGCCCTGTCCGGCAAAGGCGGCATCGCCGTGGAGCAATACGGGAAGCACCTGTTCGTGTTTCGCGAGGTCGTCGCGAGCGGTCTGGTTGGCGCGGACTTTGCCGAGCACGACGGGATTCACCGCTTCCAAGTGCGACGGGTTGGGGACAAGGCTCATATGCACCTTGATGCCGTCGAATTCGCGGTCGGTGCTGGTGCCGAGATGATATTTGACATCGCCCGATCCGCCGACATCGTCGGGGTTCGAAGACCCGCCCGAAAATTCGTGGAAGATGACACGGTAAGGTTTCGCCATCACGTTCGCCAAAACATTCAAACGCCCGCGATGCGGCATTCCGTAAACGATCTCGCGCACCCCCAACGCACCGCCATATTTGATCACGGCTTCGAGCGCCGGGATCATCGATTCGCCGCCGTCGAGACCGAAGCGCTTGGTCCCGACATATTTGCGGCCCAAGAATTTTTCATACTGTTCGGCTTCGATCACCTTGGCGAGAATCGCTTTCTTGCCCTCGGGCGAAAACTGGATCGCGGCGTCCTTGCCTTCCATCCGCTCCTGCAAAAAGCGGCGTTCTTCGACGTCGGAAATGTGCATATATTCGAGGCCAACCGGCCCGCAATAATTGGCGCGCAGGGTATCGACGAGCTCGCGCACCGTGGTCCATTCGAGGCCCAATGTGCCGCCGACATACACGCGCTTGTCGAGATCGCCCCCGGTGAAGCCATGATATTCGGGCGTCAGGTCGGCAGGGATTTCCTGCTTGGACAGCCCCAACGGATCGAGATTCGCCGCCAGATGCCCGCGCACACGGTAGGTGCGGACTAGCATCATCGCGCGGATGGCATCGCTGGCGGCGGTCACTGCGTCGGCTTCCGCCATCGGCTTGCCCGCAGCTTTCGCCGCTGCTTTAATCTCGACTGCCATCTGTGTGGGGTCAAGCGCACCGGTCAGGTCGTCGGTGATACCCAGCGGCCAGTTCGCGCGTTCCCAGCTTGGGCCGCGCTCAATTTCGAATTCGGGTGGTTCGTAACCCATCACTTGCTCCTGCACTTATTCGTCATTCCCGCGAAGGCGGGAATCTCGGGCGGTAGTGCGCGACGGCCTGAGATCCCCGCCTGCGCGGGGATGACGAAGCCATAACTTACCCCTTCAAAACCTCAGCCAATGTCTTGCCGAGCAACGACGGCGAGGCCGAAACACGGATGCCCGCCGCTTCCATCGCCGCGATCTTGCTGCCCGCATCGCCCTTGCCGCCCGACACGATGGCACCGGCATGGCCCATGCGCCGTCCGGGAGGCGCGGTCAGACCCGCAATGAACCCGACCATCGGCTTCTTGCGGCCCTTCTTGGCTTCGTCGATCAGGAACTGCGCGGCTTCTTCTTCCGCGCTGCCGCCGATTTCGCCGATCATGATGATCGAATGGGTTTCATCGTCGGCAAGGAATAGTTCAAGCACGTCGATGAAGTTGGTGCCGTTGACCGGGTCGCCGCCGATGCCGACCGCGGTGGTCTGGCCCAGCCCTTCGGCAGTGGTCTGGAACACCGCTTCATAGGTCAGCGTGCCCGAACGCGACAATACGCCGACCGAACCTTTGGAAAAAATGCTGCCGGGCATGATGCCGATCTTGCACTCGTTCGGGGTCAGCACGCCCGGGCAGTTCGGCCCGATCAGCCGCGATTTCGAACCCGAAAGCG
>JANLRW010000191.1:0-33644 GCA_031361925.1 Sphingomonadales bacterium | reverse complement strand
GATGCAGTTGGCAGGGCTTGGCTATAGCGAGGAGCAGATCGAACTGCTCGATGTGGCAACAACGTTTTGCCGCGATAAGTCGCCGATCGCCAAAGTCCGCAACCTGATCGACAGCGAACGTGGCTATGATGCCGATATCTGGGCAGAGATGGCAGCGCTCGGCTGGACGGCGATTGCCATTCCCGAAGCGCATGGCGGCGTAGGGTTGACGATCGCTGAAGTGGTGCCGGTTGTGGAACAAATGGGCAGGCACCTCATGGCTTCGCCCCTTGGATCGGCGACATTGGCTGCACAGACGCTGGTTGTCGGCGGCACTCAAGCGCAGCAGGCGGACTGGCTACCAAGACTGGCCGAAGGCACTATTGGCACGCTTGCGCTGTCCGAAGCGCATGGTGACTGGGATTTGACCAACATCAATGCGTTCGCCAAGAACGATGGCGATACGCTTATCCTCTCCGGCGAAAAGCTGTTTGTGCTTTGGGCGGCAACGGCGGACGTGATAATTGCGTCGGTCATGTTCGACGGCAAGCCTGCGTTGGTTCTCCTGACCGCAGCCGATATCGCGGGCCGCCTGCGCCGCGAAGCGATTATTGACGAAACCAAGCGCAGCTTTGCGCTGTCGCTCGACGGGATTTGCATCGGCAAATCGGCGTTGCTCGACATAGGTAAAGCTGGGCAAACGCTGGCGCATATCGAACAAGCTGCGGCACTGTTGCAGAGCGCGGAGATGTGCGGTGGGGCGCAAAGTGTTATCGATTACACGGTCAGCTATCTGCAAACACGCAAACAGTTCGGCAAGGTAATTGGGGAATATCAGGCTCTTAAGCACCCCGTTGTTGATGCCTATGTCGATTATGAAAAAGCGCGCTCGCATCTCTATAGTGCTGCTTCAAGCTTCAGCGACCAAGGGCTTGGCGAAGTTGCGGTACGGATGGCGAAAGCGGCGGCAGACGGGGTCTACAGCTTTGCCTCCGACCGCGCGATCCAGTTTCACGGCGGCTTCGGCTTTACGCATGATTGCGATGCGGGGCTCCACCGCCGCGCCGCAATCTTCCACGCCTCGCAATATGGCGATGCGGCTTGGCAAAGGGCAAAACTCGCGCCATTGCTGCTGGGCTGAGCGCGCGGTTAGTCCTCCTGATTACCTAAAAGGACTGCCCCGGCATCGTGCCGAGCGTAGCGCATTGCATCGCAGTTTTGTGAAAACATGAGCAGGCGGATCATCAGCATCCACCACAGATTCTTGCCTGCGTGCAAAGGGGCAAAACCACATCATTGCGCTCACGAACGCGGCGTCAAGATGGTCGGTGCTTCGGGCCATTATCTCACCGCAGACCGAGACGACGGACCGATCATTGCGCAGGATGTATCAGTAGTCGATCATGGCGATAGCGTGGATGACCTGATCGCCCAAGGACAGGATACCGAAAGTCGCATGCCTGCCAGAGCGGTAAAGGCGCATATCGAACACCGAGGGTTGCTGAAGGGTCGGCGGACGGTGGTATTCAAGTGACAGGAAAATGGCGCACCCAAGAGGATTCGAACCTCTGGCCTCTGCCTTCGGAGGGCAGCGCTCTATCCAGCTGAGCTATGGGTGCGCATCAATGAGGCGCGGGTAGCAGGACCGTGCAACGGTCGCCAGTCCTTTTTGTGCGCTCACCTTCACTAGGTGTTTGGGATGGCCATGTCTCATAACAGGACGTGTGATCAAATTGGATGATGCAACCACGCAGCTTTCGAATAAACTAGGTTTCTTTGGACGATGGAGCGAGTTCAAGTGCAGAGTGTATTAGGGCGATTGTCGCGTCTGTCATGGCAGCAGATCATATTGTTCGATTTGCTTGCTGTTGCGGCTTTTGCCTTAATCACGTTCCTTCTGTTGAACCCGCCGCCAGTTTTGGCCGATGCTGCAACGTCGCCGCACACGCAGACTCAAAAACGGATCGCTTTTAGCTTCGACGACACGCCGCGCGGACCCGGCGCGTTCCTCGATGTCGGACAAAGGCCGCAGATGTTGATAGCGGCGCTAAAATCCGGTGGCATCGACCAAGCCGTATTTTTTGCTAATCCCGGCAGGATATCGCCTATCAACAAAGGTGCCGAAGCAATTGCAGCTTATGCGTCTGCCGGCCACTTGGTTGCTAACCACACCAGCAACCATGTCACGGTGTCATCGCAGTCAGCGGCAGGTTTTCTGGCTGATGTTGATGCAGCCGAGCTCTGGTTGAAGCCTCAGCCCGGTTACCGTCCTTGGCTCCGCTTCCCGCAACTCGATGAAGGTGGGCGAGATAAGGCCAAGCGCGATGCGGTGCGTGCAGGAATGCGGGACCGCGGTATCCGCCACGGCTATGTCACTGCGGACGGTTGGGATTGGTATCTGGAGAGTATGACGATTGAAGCGAAAAAAGCGGATAAGGTCATGGATTTCGCAGCCTTGCGCGATCTCTACATCGAGACCCATGTCGAATCAGCCGAATTTTCCGACCGGCTGGCACGGCGGATGTTTGCCAAACCCCCGGTGCAGATGATGTTACTGCATGAAACTGACCTTGCGGCCTTGTTCGTAGCCGACTTGGCACAGGCACTGCGCGCGAAGGGTTGGCAGATCGTGCCCGCGGACGCGGTCTATGCCGATCCGGTAGCAAAGCTCATCCCTGATTCCGAGGTGAGCAACGGCACTTGGTTAGAAATGATGGCGTGGGAAAAGAAGTTGCAGGGTGACCGCTGGTTCCCGCGCAACGATATCGAGCCTGCACGCAAGCTGTTTGCATCACGCATATTGCATGAGTAGCCGGACCTAGCAGTTGCGCGCTTGCAATTGGGGACTGTGTCGCGCAGGGCGGCGGCATCATAATCTGGAGACTGGACGATGCGGCAGATTGACCATTTAATTCACGGCGGCGCTGGCGCTGCGGCACTACGCTTTGGCGACGTGTTTGACCCGAATAGCGGTGTTGTGCAAGCGCGTGTTGGTTTGGGCAATGCTGCAGTTTTGGAGCGCGCGGTGCAGGCAGCGTTGGCCGCACAACCCGCATGGGCAGCAACCAATCCACAGCGGCGTGCTCGCGTAATGTTCGAATTCAAGCGGCTGGTCGAGGCCAATATGGACACGCTCGCGCATATGCTTTCGTCTGAACATGGCAAGGTGATCGCGGATAGCAAGGGTGATATCCAGCGCGGACTTGAAGTCATCGAGTTCTGCTGCGGTATCCCGCATGTCTTGAAGGGTGAATATACCCAAGGGGCAGGGCCGGGTATCGACGTCTATTCGATGCGCCAGCCGGTAGGTATTGGCGCAGGGATTACCCCTTTCAACTTCCCGGCGATGATCCCTTTGTGGATGTCAGGCGTTGCCATTGCGACCGGCAACGCTTTTATCATTAAGCCTAGCGAACGCGATCCGAGCGTTCCTGTTCGATTAGCGGAACTTTTTTTAGAAGCTGGTCTTCCTGCGGGCATTTGCCAGGTCGTGCACGGCGACAAGGAAATGGTCGACGCCATTCTCGACCACCCGGCTATCGGTGCCGTTAGCTTTGTCGGCTCCTCCGACATCGCGCATTATGTCTACAATCGCGGCGTCGCCAACGGCAAACGCGTGCAGGCGATGGGCGGCGCAAAGAACCACGGCATCGTCATGCCCGATGCCGATCTCGACCAAGTCGTCAATGACTTGGCCGGTGCCGCTTTTGGTAGCGCGGGCGAGCGTTGCATGGCGCTTCCGGTGGTCGTGCCGGTAGGCGAAGACACCGCCAACCGCCTGCGTGAAAAACTTATCCCGGCCATCGAGAAGCTGCGCGTTGGTGTGTCGACCGATGCCGAGGCGCATTACGGGCCAGTGGTGACCGCCGCGCACAAGGCGAAGGTTGAAGGCTGGATCCAGACCGGCGTTGATGAGGGCGCCGAACTGGTGGTCGATGGACGCGGCTTTAATTTGCAAGGCCATGAGGAAGGCTTCTTTGTGGGACCCACCCTGTTTGACCATGTGACAACCGACATGCAGGCTTACAAGGAAGAGATTTTCGGACCCGTGTTGCAAATGGTCCGCGCCCCCGACTTCGAGACCGCGCTTCGTCTCCCGAGCGAACATCAATATGGCAACGGGGTCGCGATCTTCACGCGAAACGGCCATGCCGCGCGCGAGTTTGCAGCCCGAGTCAATGTCGGCATGGTCGGGATCAACGTGCCCATCCCCGTACCCGTCGCCTATCACAGCTTCGGCGGCTGGAAGCGCAGCGCCTTTGGCGACACCAACCAGCACGGCATGGAAGGGGTGAAGTTCTGGACCAAGGTCAAGACGATCACGCAGCGCTGGCCAGATGGCGGCGTCGGCGATGCAGCCAACGCGTTCGTCATTCCCACGATGGGGTGACATCGTCCGCTCGGGAACACCTGAGGATATGGCCAATTTGCTGCGACAGCGAAACGCTGGATATAGGGCGTTGCCGATGCTACGGCCAAGGCTATGACTAATCAATTTGACCTGACCGAAGACCAGATTGCGATTCAGGATGTGGCGCGCAAGTTCACTGCGGACGCCATTACCCCGCACGCCGCCGAATGGGACGAAAAGCATATTTTCCCACGTGACACTATTAAGGCTGCTGCCGAACTGGGCTTTGCCGCAATTTACGTGTCAGAAGAGTCGGGCGGTATCGGGCTGGGGCGGCTTGAGGCAGCGCTGATAATGGAGGCGATGGCATATGGCTGTCCTGCGACCAGCGCTTATATCTCGATCCACAACATGGCGGCGTGGATGATCGACTGTTTCGGCTCTGCTGGGGTCAAAACCAAGTATCTCCCCGATCTTGTCGGTATGGAGAAATTGGCAGGCTATTGCCTAACCGAGCCTGGGAGCGGGTCGGACGCGGCGGCTTTGAAAACAGCCGCCAGGCTGCACGGGGATTATTATATCGTCAACGGCACTAAGCAGTTTATCTCAGGCGGCGGCGTCAACGATGTCTATGTGACGATGGTGCGCACTGGTGGCGACGGCGCCAAGGGTATAAGCTGCTTGGTTATCGAAAAGGATATGGATGGCGTCAGCTTTGGTGCGCCTGAACGCAAGCTTGGCTGGAACGCTTCGCCCACCGCGCAAGTGATATTCGACAATGTAAAGGTACCCGTCGAAAACCGCGTGGGCGCGGAAGGTGATGGCTTCCGATTTGCGATGGCCGGGCTTGATGGCGGGCGATTGAATATTGGCGCGTGTTCGCTTGGCGGGGCGCAGCGGTGCCTTGACGAGTCGGTCAGATATACCAAGGAGCGCCAGCAGTTCGGGCAACCAGTGTCCGATTTTCAAAATACGCAGTTCACGCTCGCCGACATGGCGACTGACTTGGAGGCGGCGCGTGCGCTGCTTTATATGGCTGCCGCGAAGGTGACCGCAAACGCGCCCGATAAGTCGCGCTTCTCGGCGATGGCGAAGCGCCTTGCCACCGATAACGGCTCGTCGATCGTTGATCGTGCGCTTCAACTGCACGGCGGATATGGCTATCTGCGCGACTATCCGATCGAGCGTTTCTGGCGCGACCTTCGGGTGCATTCGATTCTCGAGGGCACCAATCAGGTGATGCGGATGATCGTTGGCCGTGATCTGCTTCGCCAATGACCGAGGACGTTCTTGCCCGCATCGAAGGACATGCCGGGATCATCAGCCTTAACCGACCGGCGGCGCTTCACGCGCTGACCCTCGATATGGTGCACGCGATGACCGAGGCGCTGCTCAAATGGCAGAAATCGCGGCACGTCAAATGCGTCATAATAGACCATGCCGAGGGGCGCGGTTTTTGTGCGGGCGGCGACATTGCATTCCTGCGCGATTCGGCACTGAACGACGAGGGTGCCTCCGGGCGGCAGTTCTTCCACGACGAGTATCAGCTCAATCATTTGCTGTTCACTTTTCCCAAACCGGTGGTCGCGTTCATGGACGGGATTACGATGGGCGGCGGCGTCGGCATATCGCAACCGGCCAGATTCCGCGTCGCGACCGAGAATACCCGCTTTGCCATGCCCGAAACCGGCATTGGCCTGTTCCCTGACGTCGGCGGCGGTTGGTATCTGTCGCGGCTCGAGGGACGTGTCGGGCCGTTTTTGGCATTGACTGGCACGCGGGTTGCGGGCTCTGGCTGTCTGGAGCTGGGCCTCGCTACGCATTATCTGCCCTCAGAAGCGCTTGCCGACGCGAAAGCGCGAATTGCGACCGAGGATGTCGAGCGGATCGACGGCATCTTGGGGACGCTGGCTGTCACCCCTCCGCCATCGAAAATCGTCGAGACGTTGTTCGATATTAACCGCCATTTCGCCTCCGACCGCTTCGAGGATATATTGGCGAGCCTTGAAGCCGATGACAGCGATTGGGCGATGCGTGAACTGGCGACGCTGCGCGGTAAGAGCCCGCAGACGTGTAAGGTCGCGCTGCGGCAATTTGCGAAGAGCGCTGGGCTCACCAATTTTGCCGACAATATGGCGATGGAGTATCGTATTGCCAGCCGCGTGTTGCTCCGCCCCGATTTTGCCGAAGGCGTGCGCGCGGTGATTGTCGATAAGGATAACGCGCCGTGCTGGGACCCGGCAACGCCCGAAGCTGTGACCGATGAATTGCTCGACGGCATATTTGCGCCGCTGCCAGCGCCGGAAGAATGGAAGCCGCGATGACCTATGAGACCATTATCGTCGAACAACGCGGTGCGGTGACGCTGATTACCCTTAACCGCCCGCAGGCGCTGAATGCGCTGAACAGCCAAGTGATGGCCGACCTGATCGCCGCGCTGGCCGATTATGATGCCGATGACAGCCAGCGCTGCGCGGTGCTGACGGGTAGCGAGAAGGCCTTTGCCGCTGGTGCCGATATCAAGGAAATGCAGGGCCAGTCGTTTGCCGAGATGTATGGCGGCAATTTCTTTGCTGGTTACGACCGGGTGACCGCAACGCGGAAACCTTGGATCGCGGCGGTCAATGGCTTTGCCCTTGGCGGTGGGTGCGAGTTGGCGATGATGGCGGACTTCATCATCGCTGGCGACAATGCCAAATTTGGCCAGCCTGAAATCAAGCTTGCAGTCACCCCGGGTATGGGCGGATCGCAGCGGTTGACGCGCGCCATCGGCAAGGCGAAGGCGATGGAAATGTGCCTGACGGGTCGCATGATGGACGCAGCCGAGGCCGAGCGCTCGGGGCTTGTCGCGCGTGTCGTGCCGTCTGCCGAACTGGTGGATGAAGCCCTCAAGACCGCCGAGGCTATCGCCGGCATGGCCCCGCTCGCCGCCATTGCGGCCAAGGAGATGGTCAACGCCGCGTTCGAGACAACGTTGCAGCAAGGCGTAGTATTCGAACGCCGCCTGTTCCACGGGCTGTTCGGTAGCGCCGACCAGAAGGAAGGCATGGCTGCGTTCGTGGAAAAGCGACCGGGTAATTGGAGCGGCAAATGAAAATCGCATTTATCGGGCTCGGCAATATGGGCGGCGGGATGGCTGCCAATTTGGTCAAAGCGGGGCACATCGTCCATGCCTTCGATCTCGCCGAGGCCGCGCTGACCGCCGCCAACACCAATGGTTGCCAGACCTTTGACAATGTGCGCGAGGCGGTTGCGGGAGTCGATGCAGTGGTCTCAATGCTGCCCAACGGCAAAATCGTCAAGAGCGTCTATGAAGAGGATGTTATCGGCCATGCGCCGACCGAGGCTTTGCTGCTTGATTGTTCCACCATCGACGTCGCGATCGCGCGAGCAGTGGCCGATTTTGCCGGGAATCAGGGCTATGCGATGGTCGATGCGCCGGTGTCGGGCGGGATTGCTGCGGCCAATTCGGGCGCGCTGACCTTCATGGTCGGGGGCGCGAATGATGCTTTCAAGCGGGCCGAACCGATCCTGTCGGCGATGGGCAAGGCTGTCATCCATGCCGGGCCTTCGGGTGCGGGGCAGGCGGCAAAAATCTGCAACAACATGCTGCTCGGCGCGTCGATGATCGCTACGGCTGAGACCTTTGCGATGGCGCACAAACTCGGGCTCGATCTGCAAACCTTCTACGACATCTCGTCAAAGGCATCGGGTCAGAACTGGTCGATGACAAGCTATTGCCCCGTCCCCGGCGTCGGCCCCGCCTCACCCGCCGACAATGATTACCAAGGCGGCTTTGCCACGGCGTTGATGCTCAAGGACCTGAAGCTGGCGATGGAAGCTGCCGCCGATGTCAGCGCGGACACGCCGATGGGCCAGCGCGCCGCCGAGCTTTACCAGGCCTTTGCTGATAGCGGTTCAGGCGGGTTGGATTTCTCCGCAATTATTAAGACGCTGGAGTAACCCGCTCAACTTGCTGGAACTTTCCAAGGCCGCAACCAGCACCTTCCTGCAACCGGCCGCCGTAATTTTCGACCACGCGGATGATGTCCACATTGCACAGTTGGCTGGTCGAAGTGCGATACGAAAACGCATCGTCGCGGCGTAACCCAGAGCAACTATAGGGCAGGGTATTACGGTAGGTTTTGCCGCCAACCATTTTGAAATCAATCGTCGCGTCGTCGATGATTTTAGTTGTCCGAATCTGGTGCGTCGATACGCAATTTTTCGGTTCGCCGACTGGCCGGACTTCCGGGGCTTTGTCGCGGGCATACGCAACGGCAATGCCGCCCGATGCGATGCCAATCGCGCTCAACATGATCACTGCTTTTCTCATAACCATCTCCAAAACGACTCAGATATCGTTAGACCGACCCACATGAACTTTGCCTGACTTGGCTTTAGGCGCAGCCGTTTTCTGTTTGAAACGGCACAAATCGACAACTGGGCAATGCCAGCATTCGGGCGTCCGCGCCTTGCAAACATAGCGACCATGCAAAATCAACCAGTGGTGCGCGCCGATGCGAAACGGCTGAGGCGTCCGCTTGTCGAGCGCCTTTTCGACCGCAAGCACAGTCTTGCCGGGGGCCAATCCGGTGCGATTACCTACACGGAAGATATGCGTATCGACGGCAAAAGTTTCCGCCCCGAACGCGGTGTTCATTACCACATTAGCGGTCTTCCGACCGACGCCCGGAAGCGCCTCCAGCGCATCGCGGTCCGCGGGAACCTCGCCCCCATGTTTGCGGTCCAATATCTCTGACAAGGCGATCACATTCTTCGCCTTGCCGTTGAACAGACCGATTGTCTTGATATGCGCCTTCAGTCCATCGACCCCCAAGGCGACCATTTGTGCAGGCGTTTTGACGTCGGAAAACAGCGCGCGTGTCGCCTTGTTCACACCCACATCGGTTGATTGCGCCGAACATACCACCGCCACCAGCAACTGATAGACATTGCCATAAGCAAGCTCGGTCTCGGGCGAAGGATTGGCCTCCGCCAGCCGCCGGTAGAATTCGAAGATGTCGGCTTTTTTCATTATCCGGACGTCTTTAAGGTGACAAAGTTCCACATGAAAAGCGGTTTTCACTGTTACCTTTGTCACCCTACGGCTTGAACCGGTCCTCGCCGGGAAGCGGTGCAGTCAGTGCTGCGGCGACAAGCTTTCCATCCAGCCCGTGCGAAACATCGACCGCACCGCCTGATCGCACCCGTATGGTGGTAATGCCGTTGACCGCGCGGTCGAAAAGATAATCGAACATTCTGGCGCGTCCTGAGGCAATCGCCACATCCCAAGCCCATGCAAAATTCTGAGCACCGGGGCGGTCGCGCAGCGCATAAGCAGATTTGCGCGAAATCTTGACCATCTTGCACGCAGCCTCGACCTGACCCACCACCGCCAGTGCCATGATAAACATGCGCTGTCGCTCGGGCGTCCAGCCATCGTGCCGGTTGCGCAGCATGGGAACAGGGGTGAATTGCGGGGCGATGGTTTCACCAATGGGGGTGCGTTTTGATCGGTAGGTCATTCCAAGCTTACATCAGACGAAATCCTACTTTGCAAGAAAAATGTTCTATTTATGTTCTTTTTATGGTTGCGCCTGTCCAACGAATCGAACATTGTCATATGATGGCAGTCAAAGCGCGCCCCGAAGCGGAGAAAGTTACCGACCACGATGGCGCAGCCGAGCGCGGCTATGCGTCATGGAAGCGGGCCAAGGTCGAGGCTGGTCTGGAACAATCTAGGGACTGCGACAAGATGATCCCTGCCAATAAAGTGTGGCGCGAACTCGGTCTTGAACGTTAATTTCACGCCACAGGCACGCGATGACCTGCGTGGCATTTATGACTAGATAGCGTTGGATGACGAGCGGGTCGCAGATCGCGTGATTTCGCGTATCCTGCAAACGGTTATGATTACCTGCCAATGGAGAGTAAGAACCTTGGGTTGTCGATGACCGAGCAAGCTGACGGTTCGATGAGCGCCACAATAGTTGGTCCCCCAATCTCCGGATATTCATCCCGATATACAATCAAACGAAAACAACAATAAATCAAACCCCTTCGTCCGGTTTGTTCAATCAACCCAGTTCGCGTTCAAAACGCTCTTTAAAACGCCCCGATGTCCATCGCGTCGAGCCAGCCGTCGGCGTAGCGCTCGCCTTTGGTGGTGGTTTGCTGCAAACCGGCTTCGTCGAGCTCGCCGTGAACTGCGAGATGTTTGGCAAAGAACGACCAGTGGCGGTAGCCTAGAAAAAACGCGCCGATGCCCAATGTGCTGATGATGATGAGCGCATCGACCAGAAACAGGATGAACCATTCGCCGCCCTCGGCCTCGAATGAAAATTGCAGTTCGCCCAACGACAGTTGCGAAATCGCGTTCCTAAAAAACGCCGCATAATAAATCACGAAAATCAGCGAGATGAGCGTGTAGACCAGAAAGGCAATCATGATGAAAAAGCCGATCCGGAAAGCCGGCGGCGCATCCATATAGATATAGACATTGTCGATCATCGTCCCTTGCACGATGATGAAGGTGGCCGATACGATCAGCAGCAGGATCGGCGTGAGATAGAGGAAAATGAAGGGCACCAGCACCGGCCGCACCTTTGCTTCGGAACGGAACGCCGCGTTGCCAAAGCTCATGTGGTTCCATTTGTCATTCCACAATGTCGTCATCGTCCACGCGACGGCCGAACCAAGGCTCACATAATTGACGACCCATTTCCACAGATTTGACAATCCGTAAGTCCAGCCGGGCTCATCCGACCCGCCCCTGATGCCCTTCCAATAAGTCCGGTTCAATCGGTAGCGAAGCGCGCGAAAGCGGGCCACCCCGATGATGAAGTTCAAAAACAACAGCGTGACCACGCTGCCGACGATGGCAGCGATTTGATAACCGCGTAGCGCCAGCGCTTGGATACCGAACTGTAGGATCAGCAACGGCACACCGATCAGCAACGCTGAAAAAAGGAAACCGACGAACAGCTCTTTGCCGGTTCCCGTCCATTCAAGCCAGTCGTCGAGCAGCCAGGTGCGGCTCCACAAATATTCGCGTTCGCGCCGGATCGCCCAGAACCGGTAAACGCCCAACGTGACAACCGTCAGCAACGCATTGGTCAGCGCGATCGGCGCAAATTCACGCCAGTTGCCGCCAAAGCCGAACCGGTCGCGCGGCTCAATTTCTGGTTCCATGATGATTTCCCCGTAATCCCCACACAAAAATTAGCGGGCGTCACGGGATTGTCCATAAGCAATTGCGAATTATGACTATAATCGCGGGTTGGACCGACTGGTTTAACCAATTTCCGCGCTGGCGTGGTTGCCTTCGGGCCTTACGTGCTAGCGAACAGTCTCCATCACCGGCAACCTTAATCCGGCGACCATCTTTTGCATCTCGGCCTTGGCTTCGGGTTGCGCCCGCGCGAATTGGGGAATCAACTTCAGGTCGAATACCGTCATCCCAAGCAGAAAGAGCTCGCGGTAGGCGACCCTCTCACCAAGTCCATCGGTCAGCCGGAAGCCGACCTTCGGAGCCAGTTCTTCAAGCGCCTGTTTCACCCGGGACTGATTGTGGCTGCCCAATCTGCGTTGCCGGTTTTGCGCGACAATCCAGTCGACTGGCGGATTTCCTTGATAATCCCTGACCTCGCGCATCTCCTGCACAAGCTTGGAAAAATTGCCAAAGCGTTTCAGCTTCATGGTTATCGGATCAAACTGCCCGAGCAAATCCAGATCGACAAACGAGCTGTTTACCGGCGTGACCAAAGTGTCGGCCATCGCAATGGCAAGCCGCGCCATGGGCGAATCATGGCCGGGTGCATCAATCAGGATATAGTCTGCATCCCAACCGATCCGCGCGATTTCCTGATGGAGCGCGGCACCGGTCTGATGGCGTAGCGTCACATTTTTCGGGCGCGGAAGTTCGATTTTTAACCGTCGTGCAGTGCCTTCGCGGTTTTCTAGCGCGCGCGACAACGTCTGCTGCCGACTGTCTAGGTCGATCGCGGCAACCGTGTGTCCGGCGTGGCACAACGCCATGCCGGCATGGAAAGCAAAGGTCGATTTGCCGACGCCGCCTTTTTCATTGGCAAAGACGATGACATGGCCACGCGATTGCGGTCGCGCCTTGAGTTCGCGCGACATGACCAGCGCGCAATCGCCATTTGATCCGTCGCCCGCTTTATCGTTGAGCAGCCAATTGGACTGGTCGGCCACAGCCGTCGATGTCGTGTTTGTCATTACTCCCCCTCATCGCCGACTCGGAATTGCCGATGCAACGTTATCCACAGGTTATGGGATAGATACTCAACCGCAAGCCGTTAAACCGCATATCGCAGGGTGTTTAGAGATTACGGCTACAACCATCACAATAATAATGATTTTCTTGCGTGTAAAAAATAGTATTTTTTTCCAACGGCCGTTGCGAAAGCGCGTTCAGCGCATGAAAGCATGTTTCATCGTGCATATCCTTCGCTTTGCCGACCAAAATACATCATCGCATCACGCAAATTTGATAACAAACCGAGCCGAGCGCAGTCCGCCGTCGCCCGGTTGTTGGCACGCATCGCTGGCCTATTTGTTACCAACGCTCTGGCATCAACTGGGTTGCAATCCGAGCACTTGTTCCATGGCATAACGCCCGGTTTTTTGTGCCGTCAGCCACACCGCCGCCTTCACCGCACCCTTGGCGAAAATCGCACGGTTGTCGGCGCGGTGGGTGAGTTCGATCCGTTCGTTGTCCGACGCGAAGATGACCATGTGGTCGCCGGCGACGCTGCCACCGCGTAAGGAGGCAAAGCCAATAGTGCCACGCGCGCGCGCGCCGGTAATGCCGTTTCTGCCGCGTTCGCTGTGGGTCTTGAGGTCGATACAGCGGCCCCTCGCGGCGGCCTCGCCGAGCAGCAACGCTGTGCCCGACGGTGCGTCTACCTTATCGCGGTGGTGCATTTCGACGATTTCGATATCCCAATCGTCACCCAGCTGTGCGGCGGTCTGGGCGACCAGTGCGGCGAGCATCGTGACGCCTAACGAGGTATTCCCGGTCTGAAGCACCGCGATATCGCGCGCGGCGTTGTCGATCAAATAATGATGGCGTTCTTCAAGCCCGGTGGTGCCGATGACGACGGGCTTGCCTGCCGCGACGCAGGCGTCGAGCGTGGCCTCTAGCGCATCCGGGTCGGAGAAATCGACCAGCACGTCCGATGCGGCAACCAAAGCGCCCAGATCACCGTCCTGATCGACACCGCCTGCATGGGTGTGACCTGCCGCCGTGATGGCCTCAGCCAAAGCCTGTCCCATGCGTCCTGCACTGCCAACGATACCGATTGCTGTCATGATTGCCCTGTAAATATAATCTGTGCTTCATGCGGCAGATGAAGCCCATTCGCAACATAGTGATTCTTACCGGCGCGGGCGTGAGCGCGGAAAGCGGAATTGACACCTTCCGCAGTGCAGGCGGGCTATGGGAACAGCACCGCGTCGAGGACGTCGCGACGCCGGAAGCTTTTGCCCGCGATCCCGATTTAGTGCTGCGTTTTTACGACATGCGCCGCGCGCGCATTCAGGAGGTCGAGCCGAATGCAGCACATGACGCACTGGCGCGGCTCGATGCGGAGTGGGAAGGCGGCCTTCTGATCATCACGCAAAATGTCGATGACTTGCACGAGCGGGCAGGGGCGAAGCGCTTGCTACATATGCACGGCGAGCATCTGAACGCCTGGTGCCTAGCGTGTGACATGCGGTCGCAATGGCGCGGGACTTTATCGGAGCGGCCGAGCTGTCCGGCGTGCGGAATCGCCGGGAAATTGCGGCCTGACATTGTCTGGTTCGGCGAAATGCCTTACCGGATGCAGGAAATCTACGCAGCGCTGAACCGGGCGGATTTGTTTGTGAGCATCGGCACGTCGGGCGCGGTTTATCCGGCGGCCGGCCTGGTGCGCGAGGCGCGTAAGCAGGGGGTGCGGACGTTGGAACTAAATCTGGAGCCATCGCAGGGCAGCCACTGGTTTGACGAAGCGCGACATGGTCCTGCAACGGAGTTGGTGCCGCAGTGGGTGGAGCAGATTTTAGGCGGCTGATCCACAGCTCGAACAGGCTGGATCTTTCGGCAACGAAATTGTCCGCATTGCCGGTGCCATGCCGTCGAAGATGTGCAGCTTGCCCGTCTGCGCCGTTCCGAAGCCTGTGAGCACGCGGATTGCTTCCATCGCGGCAAAGCTGCCCATCAGGCCGCACATTGCGCCCAAAACGCCTTGTGTGGCGCAGTCGTCGCAGTCGTCGGGGTCATGCGCGTCGCCGACAAAACAGCGGTAGCACGGCGCATCGGGGTGCCAACCGGTGAAGGTGGCAATCTGCCCGTGGAATTGGCCGATGGCCGCGCTGACCAATGGAACACGGGCGGCGAGGCAGAGGTCGTTGACGATCAGCCGCGTGGCGAAGTTATCGCTACCGTCGATAACGACATCAACGCCGTTCAGAAAATGCGCGCCATTCTGGTCAGTCAGGCGGTGCCGCAATGCCCGGAATTTTACATCCGGATTGAGTATATTGACCGCCATTTCCGCCGCATGCACCTTGGGTGAACCGGCCAAATTGGCGGAATAGAGGATTTGCCGCTGGAGATTAGACAGCGATACGACATCGTCATCTATAACGCTGATCGTGCCGACCCCCGCCGCTGCCAGATACTGGATCGCAGGGCACCCAATCCCGCCAGCACCGACCAACAGCACATGGCTGGACAGCAACTTTGCCTGTCCTGCGCCACCAATTTCGCGCAGCACGATATGGCGGGCATAACGGTCGAGTTGCAGGTCGCTAAGACTCATACACCGGTAGAACCGAATCCCCCCACACCGCGCGCCGTTTCGTCAATCTCGTGCACCTCGACCATCGCCGCGTGCGTCACCGGCGCGACCACGATTTGCGCGATGCGGTCGCCCTTGGTAATCTGGAAATCATCGTCGCCCAGATTGGCCAAGATGACCTTCACCTCGCCCCGATAGTCGCTGTCGATGGTGCCCGGTGTGTTGAGGCAGGTCACACCGTTTTTCAGCGCCAAGCCAGAACGCGGGCGGACTTGCACTTCGTAACCGTGAGGAATGGCAAAGGCGAAGCCGGTGGCGACGGCAAGCCGTTTGCCGACACGCAAGATGACGCTTTCGGCGGCGCAAATGTCCATCCCCGCCGCACCCTTGCTGGCATAATCGGGCAAGGGTAGGCCAGCACCATTGAGCAGGCGTTTGACGCGGACTTCAACCGGCGGGGTTTCACCCGATTTCATCGGCGACCTTCTCCATTAACTTGCGTGCGATCACGTCCTTGGGGCTGTCGGGCCAGCTTTCAACGCCGTCTTTGGTGACGACATGAAACGCATTGTTATCGCCGCCCATCACGTCTCCCGAAACATCATTGGCAACAATCCAGTCGCAGCCTTTTTTGGCGAGCTTTGCGGTGGCATGTTCGACAATCTTCTCGGTCTCCGCAGCAAAGCCGATCAGCAGCTTCGGTCGCTGCTTATGAATAGCAAGACTTGCGAGAATGTCAGGATTTTCGGTTAATGTCAGCGGGGCAGGCGCTTTGCCCGCTTTCTTGATTTTCTGTTCCGGAACCTCGGCTGCGCGCCAGTCAGCTACGGCAGCAACGAGGATTGCGACATCGGCGGGGAGCGCTTTTTCTACCTCTCCCTGCATTTCCAGCGCGCTTTCGACGTCGATGCGGATGACGCCGGGCGGAGTGACGAGGTGAACCGGCCCTGCGACCAAGGTTACCTCAGCCCCCATTTCAGCAGCAGCAGCGGCAATGGCAAACCCCTGCCGCCCGGACGAGCGGTTCGCGATATAGCGAACCGGGTCGATGGCTTCATAAGTCGGGCCAGCGGTCACGAGCACATGCTTACCGAATAGCCGGCGGTGGTTTTCGTCGGCGAAGTCGGGTTGTGCTTCCAGCGCTTTTGGGATCGTGCTTGGCGCGCGTCCGCTGGTGAGCGCCGCGTCGAACGGATGGCCCAGCATCGCGCAAATACGCTCAGCAACCGCGGGCGGTTCGGGCAGGCGTCCGGGGCCGAACTCACCGCAGGCCATTGCGCCTTCATCGGGGTCCATGATACTGATACCGTCAGCGCGTAATTGCTTGAGGTTGCGCTGCGTCGCCGGATGGTTCCACATCCGCACATTCATAGCGGGGACCGCCAATACCGGCTTGTCGGTGGCGAGCAATATTGTCGTCGCCAGATCATCGGCAACCCCCGCCGCCATTTTCGCCAGGATGTTTGCGGTTGCCGGGCAAATGACAATAAGGTCAGCCTGACGTGACAACTGGATATGCCCGATCTCGCGTTCTTCCTTTAGGTCGAACATATCGCCGTAGACCTGATCCTCGGTCATCACGCCCATCGACAGCGGGGTGACAAATTCGGTAGCGCTCTGCGTCATCACCGCGCGAACTGCGATCCCTTGGCGTTTGAGTAGGCGCACCAGTTCGAGCGATTTGTAGGCCGCAATGCCGCCAGACACGATCAGGAGGATGCGTTTGGTTTCGGTCATTCGAGTATCCGGGCAATTTTCACGCGGCACATCTGGAGCAACGGCCCGAGATTTTCTTTTGCTGTTTCCCAAATCAGCATTTTTTGCATTCCTGCATAACGATGACTCAAGATATTCCGCATCCGGTAAATCGGTGCCCAAGGCAGGTTGGTATGGCGTTCCTTCAATTCGTCGGACAATTTGTGCGCTGATTCGCCAACATGCAAAAGACGGAAAGCGGTGAGGTCGGCTTCGTCCTTGTCAGCAAGAGATGACGGCCAATCCAGTCGACCGATCCGCCTTTTGATATGTGCTGCACGTTTGACTATCAATTCCAGCCGGTCAAGATCGCGTTCGTTTGTCTCGGTCAAAATACCTGCACCATATCCCGTTCGGCTCTTGCCCGGATGCGTGGCCGCATGGAACCACGCGTCACTGGGTCGACTTTACGATCTAACTGTTCCTCAAGCCGGATCATTATATCGGCAAATTCAAACAGACCGATTCGGGTGCTTGCGTCAACGTCGCGAGCCAAATCGATATCTGATTTAGGGCCATTTTCGCCGCGTGCCACCGAGCCAAAAAGATAGAGCGCGGTAAGCCCTGACTTTCGGAGTTCAGTCTCTTGCGTTTGCAATGTCGAAATGGCTTGTTCGCGGTCCATGCTGACGGTTTACCGGCAATTCAGGTCAAAGCCAAGCCCACATACCCGCGCCGCCGGCCAAAGCGGCTATTACCGCCACTGAGGCATAGCCCCACCAACTGCCGCCGCTACGCTCTTTCTTTTCCCAAATCAGTTTCACAGGTGGCAATGGCGGAGCCTCCGGCGCACCGCCTTTTTTGGGGAGTTGGTCGTCCAACCGGCGGATGAGGTCGGGGATGAGCTTCAACGTGTCGGCCTGTTTCTTCAACCCGTCCGCCAGCATTGCCTCCGGTCCGAGTTCGCCGCGTATCCAGTCGCGGACATAGGGCGCTGCGACGTCCCACATGTTGATTTCGGGGTCGAGCGAGGTTGCGATACCCTCGACCATTACCATCGTCTTTTGCAGCAGCAACAAATGCGGCTGAGTTTGCATGTCGAAATCGCGGGTAATCGCGAACAGGCTGTCGAGCATCTGGCCGACCGACAGTTCGCTGACTGGCTTGCCGCGTGTCGGTTCGCCGACGGCACGCAGCGCGGTCGCGAACTCGTCTACGTTGTGATAGCTCGGCACATATTGCGCTTCGAAATGGATCTCGGCGACGCGTTTGTAATTGCCCGTCGTCAATCCGTAGAGGATCTCCGCCAGCCAAAAACGCGCTTGCCGGTTAATGCGTCCCATGATGCCAAAGTCGATGGCGACGATTGTGCCATCGGCGCGCACGAACAAATTGCCTTGGTGCATGTCGGCGTGAAAATAGCCCTCGGATATCGCTTGGCGCAGGAACACCAGGACCAGCTTTTGGGCGAGTGCTTTGAGGTCATGCCCGGCTGCCTTTAGCGCGGCGATATCAGCGATTTTGACGCCGTCCACCCAATCGAGCGTCAGTACACGCCCCGATGTCCGGTCCCAGTCAATCGTGGGTATCGTGTAACCATCGACCGCGACCATCGCGTCCTTGAGTTCGGACGCACTCGCGGCTTCGCGGCGCAAGTCGAGTTCGCGCAAGGTCCAGCGTTTGAGGTTGGCGATGACCAGCTGCGGACGCAAACGTGCCGCCTCTCCGCCAAGCGCTTCAAGATGCGCTGCGGCCCATTCATAGGTGTCGATATCTCGGGCAAATTGCTCGCGGATGCCGGGGCGCAGCACCTTGACGGCGACGTCTTTGCCCTCGGTCGTGCGGGCGCGGTAGACTTGGGCGATTGATGCGGCACCGACGGCAACGGGGTCGATATATTCGAACAGTTCGGCGGCGGGCTTGTTGAGGCTCGTGTCGATTTCGGCATAGACCAGTTCGAACGGCGCCGGAGGAAGCTGGTCCTGCAAGGTCAGCAGGTTGCGGGCTGGTTCGATACCGATGATATCGGGCCGGGTGGCGAGCGTCTGGCCGAGTTTTATCGCAGCGGGACCAATATCGCGGAATGCGCCTGCATAATCCGGAACCTTGGGCTGGCGCGCGCCAATGCGGGCAATCCGGCACAGGCGTTTGACTTGCGGCGGCGTGTTGCGGTCATCCTCGATTGCGCGCAGCGCGCCGTGGCGGGCGAGAATGCGGCCCCATTTGAGCAAGCGGAGAATGTGGGTGGCAGGGCGGGTCATACAGAAAGGATGTTAAACCTTCCAACCACTATGGATGGCAACGAGCCCACCCATGATCGGTTCGACTTTTGTCTGCACAAAACCTGCTTCGCCGACCATGCGCTTGAAGTTCGGCATATCGGGAAAGCGGCGGATCGATTCGACGAGATACCGGTAGCTGTCTTCATCACCGGCAATCGCCTTGCCGAGTTTAGGCACGAGCTTGTCCGAATAGACATCGTAGACCTTCGCCAATCCCGGCCATTCGACGGTTGAGAATTCCAGGCAGAAAAACCGTCCGCCGTAGCGCAGCACGCGGTGCGCTTCTTTCAGCGCTGCAGGAATGTCGGTCACATTACGGATGCCAAAAGCAATAGTGTAGGCGTCGAAATGGTAATCGGGAAAACTCAGCGTCTCGGCATTTTGCGGCGACCAGATCAGCGTGTCGATGCCGCGCTCCACCGCGCGTTGCATACCGACATTGAGCATATCTTCGTTGATGTCGGACACGGTCACCTGGGCGCCTGATTTTGCCATGCGAAAAGCGATGTCGCCGGTGCCCCCTGCCATATCGAGAATATCCTCGCCATCGCACGGTTTTACGCGGCGGACGAACGTGTCTTTCCACAACCGGTGCATGCCGCCCGACATGGCATCATTCATGATGTCATATTTGCGTGCGACGTTGGAAAACACCCCGCCGACGCGCGCTGTCTTTTCTTCGGGGCTAACCTGTTCATAGCCAAAGGATACGGTATCAGTCATCGCAGCGTCCCTAGCCGATAGTTACGCAGGCCGCAAAGGCTGATACGTGCAAAATGCGAAGCGTCTATTGCACGAAGCCGGACCGTGCGGTCACCGCTTAGCGCTTGTCTTTCCTACCGAAATGACGGATAGTTGAGTGCATAGGGGAGGCACATGAAACCATCATTTTTCCTGACGGTTGCGATTCTGGCGATGCCGATTGCTCCGTCACATGCGCAAGACACCAATGTGCCCGGGCTTGGTGAGGTGGTTGTCACTGCCAACAGGGCCAGCGCACCGTATGCACAGCAGGACCGACCGGTGATCGGACTGCGGCGCAAGGCAGATGCAGCGGTTACGGTCATCGGCTTTAATTCTGATTCGCGCGACGCGGACACCCGCAAACGTGAAATCTACAGCATGATGCGTGCCGCAATCGACCGGGCACCCTCCGCCGGGATCGAGCTGGTGAGCGGAAGTTTCGATCTGCAACCGGTAACGGCTGCGAACTATGAGACACTCGCGATGATATCGGGAGGGCGGGTCGATACGAGCAGGATAAACCTGATGTTGAAGGTCCGGCTGATGGGGACCGCAGCTGATGCTGCTCAGAAGCTCAACGCCTTTGCCAAAAGCATCCCCGGAACCGGTCGCGGGACCGTGGACAATTATGGTGGGCTCACGCTGACTATCGTCAACCCCGATCAGTATCGCGAGTCCATTGTCAAGCTCGTGGCCGACGATGCGAGGGGCCATGCCGCAATGTTCGGACCGGACTATGCGGTGCAGATCAACGGCATCGACGGCCAAGTTTCGTGGTCACAAGTCAGCAGCACCGAGGTGTTCCTCTACGTGCCCTATCGCTATACGATAGTGCCGAAGTGAAAGAGAAAGCCATGAAAGCCATATATTATGCCGCCATTGGCGGTCTCGCGCTTTTCGCGGCTCCATCGTTCGCGCAGGACGATGATGGCGGTAGCGGTGAACTCATTGTCACTGCGATGCGGAGAAACAGCGTTTCGCCTTTGTCGATAGCCGATGCGCAACCTCCGGTCATTGGGCTGAAGCGACTGGCCGATTCAGCCGTACGCAATATCGAAATCGTCTCCGATTCGCGTGAGGCAGACATGCGTAAACGCGAGGTGCAGGCGATGCTTCTTGCCGCCATCGACCGGGCGAAACGCGACGGGCTCAGCCTTGTGACCGGGCAGTTTGAATTGGTCGAGGTCACGCGGGCCAATTGGGAGGACCAGTTCCCCGGGCTCGGCGGCAAGGTAGCTGAAGAGGAAGATGAAGACGACGACGATTATGACGATGTGGATGAAGCCCCGGGGCCTGCGTTCGAAGATGATGGCAGCAACGCGCGGGTGCGTCTGAAGGTGAAGACCAAGCTTGATGGCTCGATCGGCAACGCGCAAGCGAAGATCAGCAGCTTTGCCAAAGCGGTGCCTGTCACCGGTCGGTCGCAGATCGAACAAAAGGGTGGTCTGGCGCTGACCATCATAAAGCCCGAGCAATATCGCGATGAGATCTATCGCCGGATTGCCGACGGGGCAAAGCACGCCGTTGGTTTCTACGGCCCGGACTACAGCGTTGACGTCAGCGGCCTTGACGATGCGATCGCATGGAAACAGGTCAGCAATACCGAGGTGTTTCTTTATATCCCTTACAGTTTTTCGATTGGGAAATAGACAGCGGCGTTTTGCTTGGGTAGCGCACCGCGATGCCTGAGCTGCCCGAAGTCGAAACCACCGTTGCCGGATTGCGCGCTGTGCTTGATGGCCAAACCATCGTCCGCGCCGAACCGCGTCGCGCCGATTTGCGCTGGCCGATGCCCGTTGATTTGCGTCAGCGTTTGACAGGCGCGCGGGTGACCGGGCTTGGCCGCCGCGCCAAATATGGGCTGATCCAAACCGACCGCGACGATGTGTTGATCTTCCATCTCGGCATGTCAGGGCGGTGGCGAGTCGATCCGGTGGAGATCGAAAAGCACGACCATTTCATCTTGGAAACGGATAATGGTCGGGTGGTCGCGCTGAACGATCACCGGCGGTTCGGGTCGCTCGACATCATGCCGACGGGTGAGCTGATGGCCTATAAGGCTTTCGTTACCATGGGACCGGAGCCGTTGGCCGATGACTTCGACACGGGCGTTCTGCACGCCGCACTCAAAGGCCGTGCCGCACCGATCAAGGCGATGCTGCTCAACCAGAATATCGTCGCGGGGCTTGGAAATATTTATGTGTGTGAGGCGCTGCATATGGCTGGTATCTCGCCAACGACTGTGTCTTCGAAGCTGACCAAGCCGCGCCTTGAAAAGCTGGTGGCGGCGATCAAGGATGTCCTGACTTCGGCCATCGCGGCGGGCGGTTCGAGTTTGCGCGACTTTGCCGCGCCTGACGGCGAGCTTGGCTATTTCGCCAAGGATTTTCTGGTTTACGGCCGTGCGGGACAGCCATGCCTATGTGGGGCCACGGTCGAACGCCGCGTCGATTCGGGGCGCTCGACCTTTTATTGCGCGAAATGCCAGCGATAGCGCAGCTTTGAAGGTTGACGAATCTCCAAGGCGCGGTTAAGGGCGGCTCCTTCAACGGGCTGGCATCGCAGGATGTGCCCCGTATCTAACGAAATTCGAGGACTAAAATGGCAAATACGCCGCAAGCAAAAAAGCGTATCCGTCGCAACGCGCGTCGCACTGAAGTCAATGGCGCTCGCGTCAGCCGCATCCGTACTTTCATCAAGAAGGTCGAAGCCGCGATTGAAGCCGGCGACAAGACGACTGCGGTTGCAGCACTCGCGGCGGCGCAGCCTGAACTGGCGCGCGGTGTTTCCAAGGGTGTATTTCACAAAAACACCGCTTCGCGCAAGTTCGGTCGGCTGACGAAGGCTGTTGGTTCGCTGGCATAACACCGAGTCGCGCCGCCGGAATGGTCCGGACAATCCATGACAAACCCGCCTGTGATCCGGCGGGTTTTTCTTTTGGGGATTTGATGACAAGTTGATGACAAGCATTTCCGGCGATTCGGGCGGCAGAGGGTCACGTTGTTCGAGAAAAAATGAGGCAGAACAGGGCCTTGTAAATTAGTTTACGCAATTGCTGCGCTTGACCCGTGTCAACAGTCTTTATTTCATTTTTTTTGCAGCCGCCCCCTTGATCGACTCAAAATACCCTGTCTATGAAGGTGTTTCCAGCACCGCGTGACGACAGTTTTGCGGTGCCTCACATCGAGATTTGGACAAGGAGGACGTCTCATTTGGTGACAAATGGGCGAGGGGTCTCTTTGGCCGGACGATGAGGTCGATAGCCGCGGTTTCGGTGTGCTGGAAGGGGTGGAAAAGAGGGGCAAGCGCAAGGTGGCTGACAATATTACGGTATCGCAAAATCATGTCAGTCATCCAGAAAACGGTGGTCGACCAAATGAAGCCTTTGCCGCGCGGTTAGATAGCGACTGGCAGGCGATTTCGTCGGGGCTTCGCCGCGACCTAGGCGCACAGATCTATGGTCAGTGGATTCGTTCGATTGCGCTGGGTGATTTTTGCGACTTGACCGGGACGCTCGAGCTGCTGTTGCCTTCCGATTTTTCCGCAAGCTGGGTGTCTGACCATTATGCCGACCGATTGCGATTGGCGTGGAGCAGCACCAACGGCTCCGTCAAACAGCTGAAAATCCGCACACGGCCAGGCGCGGCGCGTGTTGAGATGCTGCGGTCTTCGGGCGTTCCCGAGCGTGCAGCGGCGCAACATATGGCCGAAGCTCTGCCAGTGCGTTCGGCACTCGATCCGCGCATGACCTTTGCCAATTTTGTGAAGGGCCAGACCAATGTGTTGGCGCTAAGCGCTGCCGAGCGCGTTGCATCGGTTGAAAAGCCGTTGTTCAATCCGCTCTACCTGCAAGCCGCAACGGGCCAAGGCAAAACCCATTTAATGCACGCGATTGGCCACGCTTACGCTGAGGTCCATCCCGACGCGCAGATCATTTATATGTCAGCCGAAAAGTTCATGAGGGAATTCGTCACCGCGATGCGGCGCAAGGAAGTCATGGAATTCAAGGCACGGCTGCGCGCAGTCGATGTGCTCCTCATCGACGATATCCAGTTCATCATCGGCAAGGTATCGACGCAGGAAGAGTTCCTCCACACGATCGACGCCATCATCGGTGCTGGCAAACGTCTGGTTGTTGCCGCCGACCGCGCGCCGCAGGCGCTAGACGGCGTTGACCAGCGCATCTTGTCGCGGCTGTCGATGGGTCTGGTTGCCGATATCCAGCCAGCCGACCTCGAACTGCGCCGGTTGATTCTTGAACAGCGGCTCGCCAAAATGCCCGAAGCGCAGGTCGGCGAAGACGTTATCGAGTTTCTGGCACGCACGATTAGCCGCAATGTCCGCGAACTTGAAGGCGGGCTAAACAAGCTGCTCGCTTATGCGCAACTCACCGGCAAACCGATCACCCGGACGCTTGCCGAAGAGCAACTGAAGGATATCTTGAGTGCGTGTCGTAGGCGGATAACCATCGACGAAATTCAGCGTGCGGTGTGCGAATATTACCGCATTGATCGTAGCGAAATGTCGTCGAAGCGTCGCGCCCGGGCGGTTGTGCGTCCGCGGCAGGTCGCGATGTATCTCGCCAAGGTAATGACGCCGCGCAGCTATCCCGAAATTGGTCGCAAGTTCGGCGGACGTGACCATTCCACCGTCATCCATGCAGTGCGGTTGGTCGAAGGCTTGCGTCAGCAGGACAGCGACATGGACAATGATGTCCGCGCATTGCTCCGCCAGTTAGAGGCTTGATCTTCCGCTTTTAATATACGCCGCGCCGCCCTATTCACCGCAATCAGGGATTCGGAGCGACGACAATGGTCAAATTCTGCACATCTTGCGGCACGGCGAACACTCCTGATGCCCTGTTCTGCGCCAAATGCGGCAATGCCATGCAACGCGCGCAGCCCGAACCGGTCTTGGAAGTGGCAGTGGCACCCAATCCTGTGATCACAAATGAACCGGTAAAACAGGGACTGAACTGGGTTTGGATCGGCGCTGGTGCTGCGATCGTGCTGTTATTGGCCTTGCTCTATTTCCTCCTGTTTGTCCGCGACGATCTCGGCGGTGACGAACCCGCAACGCAGGCGACAACCGCCGCCGCAGTACCTGTGGCAGCGGTGCAGCGGTTCACGATGACCGAGGCTAACATTCGCGACAAGGCAACGACGGTGGACAGTAACATCATCGGCAAAATGCCGCGCGGCAGCGCGCTGTCGGGGGTGTTGAAGCTCGGCGCTGACGGCATCACAGAATGGCTTGAACTCGCCGAGGGCAAGGGCTTTGTCGCGGCGGTCAATCTCTCGGAAACCGAACCACCGGTGCTGACCAAAATGCTCGGCGACAAAATCTGGAGCACCGATGTCGCGGTCGACATCTGGTCACAGCCCGATAGCAGCAGCACCCTCATTGACCGGGCTAGCGCTGGCACCAAGCTGACGCTCGCCGGGCTAACCGCCAATGATTATATCGAAATCAAGCTCAAAAAAGGCGGCGTTGGCTATATCGCAGAGGGTGCCGCGATCATTGCGCGAATGGGCGGCAAGCCGATTATGGTCAGCTTCAATCCTGCCAATTGCCGCTTTGGCGGCGAAATCGACGCGCAGTTCGAGAAAATGGGCGCCAAACTTCGCGCGCAATGGGCGGCACTTGAGGCCAAGGAATTTCCAAGCGACGAAGCGCGTGACAAGGCGATGGGCGCGATTGAGGGACGTAGCACCTATGAGCGGCTGCAACGCAGCTATGAAGGGCTGACGATCACCGCAATTGCCCAACATTATGAATCGCAATCGGTCTATTTCGCCGACCCGGCGGCAAAGGTGATTGAGGCCTTCCGCGCCAAGGGCTTCCGCCTTGGCCGTGATGGCAGTTTTCCGTCGACCGAGCTCTACGCCGGGATCAGCGGCACACGCGGTGAAGGCACGGCATTTGGAAAGTCCGAACTGAGCTGCGGGGTTTAGGGCCTGATCCCCAAGAGGCTATTTTTTCTCTTCGGGTGCGACCGAAATCCGGACGGTCTCGCCGCTGTTGCCGGGGAAGCCGGTGAACATCGCCTCGACCAGATTGGGCACGAGATAGGCTAACTTGTTCGAGCGTGATTTTGCCTCTGCCTTGCCCTCAAACAGCCGCTTGCCATCGGCATTGCGGTCAATCTTCAGATCCAGCCCGCTGGTGTAGACGGTAAAGCTGTCGACATCATAGGGCCGGTTAAAACCGCTGTAGAGAAATGGATCATAATAGCCCGAAATGTAACGACGCCCACGCCGCGTCCGCACGATATAAGGACGATATACCCCGCCAAAGCCCCAATAAGGGTCGTAGAACGGGTCTTGCCGAACGATTGTCCGCTCCTTGCCGCTATCGACATCATAATCGAGCAATACGGTCATATCGGCCGACCCACCTTGCGCTGGCACATAGCCAAGCTCGGCCATCTCACTGGCAATCAGCGCAGCATATTGACCAAATTCGATGCCCCCCGCATCAGCAGGGTCAGCGGCCTTGACGACAAAGCTTTGGCCTTGTGGTGCCGGCAATTCCTGAAAGCGCGACACGTCGGCTTTGAACGAAGTGGCGCAAGCGGCCAACGTCAGCAGCGATAAAGGCGCCATGCACAGCGCAGCTTTGCGAAATGTCGAAACGAGTGTGGTCATGATATTTCTTTCACTCCGGTCACGCAGTTTGTTTTGAAAGCATAGCAGCAATTGTCTGAATGTGCGTTGAATAATCGGTAGCCACCGACGGCGTTATCGGTTGGATTTAGCATATTTAATTCTATGCAGGTCAGACGCGAAAAATATGACGCAGACAAAGGCGGCCCCGATGGATGACAGACTGAGTTTTCGTACGCGCTTTGGTTATGGCGCGGGCGATTTTGGGTTCAACCTGTTTTTCACCACTGCCAGTCTGTATTTGCTGTTTTATTATACCGATGTGCTTGGCCTGTCGCCGTCGACGGCTGGCTGGGTGTTCGCCGGGGCATTAATCTGGGATGCGATCTTCGACCCGGTGATGGGCTATCTCGCCAGCCGCACCCGGACGCGGTGGGGCAGTTACCGGCCCTATTTGCTGTTCGGCGGCGTGCCGTTAGCGCTGTCTTGGGCCTTGGTGTTTTTGCCGGTGTCGTTAGAGGGTTCGGCGTTGGTATTGTTCGCCGCATCAACCCATGTCCTGTTCCGCACATTATATGCGGTTGTGTCGATGCCGTATCTCGCGCTGTCGGCGGTGATGACGAGCAACAGCGAAGAACGCGGTGTCCTTGCCGGATACCGGATGATCGCAGCCGCCAGCTGCGCGCTGTTATCGGCATTTTTCACCCTGAAATTTGTGGATATACTCGGCGGAGGGCGCGCGGGGTTTTTCTGGGTCGCGGTGATTTATGGTGCGCTGGCATCGCTGATTTTCCTGTTTGCCTTTGCGACCGTGCGCGAATCAGCGGCACCGCCCAAGGCGCAACATGTCACCATATCGCAAACGCTGCATATGCTTAGGCGCAACCACGCATTCTGGATCGTATGTGCGGCGATGCTGCTGGGCGGCGTCGGCGGGACGCTGGCGAACAAAACGCTGCCTTATTATTTCAAATATGCCCTTGGCCGCGAAGATTTGATCGGACCGGCGTTGGGCGCAGGCGCGCTTTCAGTGATGGTGTCGATCCCGTTCTGGACATGGGTCATGAAACGCTGGTCAAAGCGCGTGGCGTGGATGTCGGGCACGTTTGTGGGCGTTGTCGGCTATATCCTGTTATGGTTCATGCCCAATGACCCAGCAGCGATCATGGCCACATTGGCTGTGCTGGGTTTTGGCGGCGGCGCGGCCTATTTCGGGTTTTGGGCGATGATGCCCGACACCGTTGAATACGGCGAATGGCGCAGCGGCATCCGGTCCGAAGGCGGAATATTCGGCATCGTCTCGCTCATCCAAAAAGCGTCGTTGGGGCTGGCAGCCGCCGGGCTTGGCGAAGTGCTTGAACATATCGGCTACCGCGCCAACCAAGTGCAGAGTGCTGCCACCATTGAGGGGATGCGGCTTGTAATGATCGCTGGGCCGGCTTGTTTGGCAACAGCTGCGGCGCTCACGATATCGCTTTATCCAGTCGGGCCCGAACTACACCGGCGGTTGGTGAGGGTGCTGGCGTGGCGGCAACGTAAATCAGCGCAAAAGGCCTAACGCAGCATAAGCCGCCTTCAAAGTCGGCGTGCCGAGTTCACGCGCTTTCGCTGCACCTTTGGCGAGTGCCGCGTCGATCTGTTCATGGTCGTCCTTCAAAGCATTGAAACGTTCGGATATCGGACGGAAATTTTCGATGACCAGCTCGGCCAAAGCTGGCTTGAACGCGCCAAAGCCTTGCCCGCCAAAACGCGCGAGTGTCGCATCGACAGTTTCTTCGGCAAAGGCGGCGTAGATACCTACCAAGTTCAACGCCTCCGCGCGGCCTTCAAGACCGGCGGCTTCTGACGGGAGCGGCTCGGGGTCGGTTTTTGCCTTCTTGATCTTGCTCAAGATCGTATCGGCGTCATCAACGAGGTTGATCCGGCTCATATCGCTGGGGTCCGATTTCGACATCTTCGCGGTGCCATCGCGCAACGACATGATCCGCGCGGTGGCCTTGGGGATGATCGGGTCTGGCAGCGTGAAGATGTCGGCTCCATTCCCGAAATCATTGTTGAATTTCTGTGCGATGTCGCGGGCGAGTTCGAGATGCTGTTTCTGGTCTTCACCGACAGGCACATGCGTTGCCTGATAAAGCAGGACATCGGCGGCTTGCAGTACCGGGTAAGTGAACAACGCGATGCTGGCACCTTCGCGGTTTTTGCCCGATTTGTCCTTGAACTGCGTCATCCGGTTCAGCCAGCCCATCCGCGCGGTTCCGGTCAGCAACCATTGCAGCTCAGCATGGGCTGGCACCTGCGCCTGATTGAACAGAATGGACTTGTTGATATCAAGCCCGCAAGCGATGAGCGCTGCTGCCATTTCGCGCGTATTGGCGGTCAGCTCGGCTGGATTGTGCGGCATCGACAGCGCGTGCAAGTCGGCAAGAAAATAGAGGCATTCCATCTCGTCCTGCATTGTCACCCAGTTGCGGATGGCACCCAGATAGTTGCCGAGGTGCAAGTTGCCGGTTGGCTGGATGCCGGATACCACACGCATTTATAATACCTCCGGAACTACTGGCGAACGGCGGCGAAGCAAGCGATTGATGCGGTCCCGGTCGAGCGCGCCGACAAGATAGCCAGCGATGAAATAGGTTGCCATGCCGCCACCAACAAGCAAGGCTAGCGACCACAGCCGTTCAAAAATACTGCCCGAAAAATAGGGTGTCATCCAGGTCATGAACCACGCCAGTAACGCCGACATCATTCCAGCGGCAATCAGTTGCCGAAAAATCCGGTTCCCCAGACTCGCCGTGAACATGAACCAGCCGCGCCGGTGTAGCATGATGTACAGCAACAAGCAGTTGAGCGTTGCCGAACAGGCGGTTGCTGCTGCCAAGCCAATGATGCCATATTTGCGCACCACGAACACATTGAGGATGATGTTGAAGATTAACGAGGCCAACGCCGTATAAACCGGCGTTTTGGTATCACCGCGCGCGAAAAATCCGGGACTGAGGATTTTTACCACCACATAGGATGGCAGGCCAGCGACCAACGCCATCGTAATATACGACATCATCATGCCGTCCGCAGATGTGAATTTGCCCCCAACGAAGAACGCGCTGGTAAATGCAGGTGCGCAAATTGCCAGCGCGGCAGCGGCGGGTAGCGTCAAAAGGGTCGCGGTTTCAAATGCTTCTGATTGCAACCACTGCGCCTTGTCGGCATCACCGCTTTGAATATGGCGGGCGAGCATCGGTAGTATCGCCGTGCCGAGCGCGATGCCCACAATACCAAGTGGCATTTGGTTCAACCGGTCAGCCATTTTCAGCAACGTCAACGACCCCTGAGGCAATGATGTCGCAAAAAATGTGTCGACAAACTGGCTGATCTGGTAGATCCCGGCACCAAAGGTTGCGGGCAGGATGATCATGCCCAATTGCTTGACTTCTGGTGTTAATTTCGGGCGTTTGATATGTAGTTTCAGCCCTGCGCGCTTCACCGCCCACCATAGATAAATAAGCTGGACCAGCCCCGACAGCGAAACTGCAGCGCTCAGCGCATAAACCACGAATCGGTCATCGCCGCTGTTCGCGCGCCAGTAATAGCCAGCGATAATCCCGCTGATCAGTGTGATGTTGAACAGCACCGGCGCAATTGCCCCGGGTGCAAAGCGCGACCGTGCGTTCAACAGCCCCGATAGCATCGCGACCAAGCTAATAAAAAATAGATAGGGAAAGGTGACACGGCTTAAGAACACAGACAGTTCAAACTTGCCGGGAACAGACTGATATTCGCCAGCAAGGCCGTAGACAATCACTGGCATTGCGATCATCGCCAACGCTGAAAAGCCCAGCAATATCCAGATAAACACCGAAATCACGTCGTCAGCGAACTGCGCTGCATCGGCTTCCCCGCCAGCACCTGCCAATTTGCGCGAATACATCGGGACAAAAGCGACCGAGAACGCCCCTTCGGCAAACAGACGGCGGAAGGTGTTGGGCAGCGTAAACGCCAATTGATAGGCATCGCCTGCCAGCCCGGCACCCAGCACCCGCGCCAACAGGATGTCGCGGACAAATCCGAACAACCGGCTCAGCAATGTGAAACCGGCAATGGTCGATGTGTGCTTAAGCAGGCTCATCGCCCTGTTATGCCGCGATTACGCTTCACCCGCAGGCTGTTCTTCGGCCAAAGTCTGCGCCTGCGAAATTTGCTGCATATACAGCGAGTTGAAGTCGATCGGTTCAAGCACTAGCGGCGGATAACCAGCATCGCGCACAGCATCGGCGACAACCCGCCTTGCAAACGGGAACATCAGGCGCGGTGCTTCGCCGAACAGGAACGGATGCGCTTGTTCCTGCGAAACGTTACGCAGACCGAACAATGTGCCGTAATCCAATTCGACGCTGAAATGCACACCATTGTCGCTCTCCGCCTTGACGGCAAGTTTCAGCGTTACCTCATGGACTTCGTCGCTGACAGCATTGACCTGGATATTGACCTGAACGTCGATCTGCGGCTGCGCGTCCCAGCTAAAGCTCAGCGGCGCCTGCGGGTTTTCAACAGATAAATCTTTGATATACTGACTTAACATGCCGACTGCGGGTGCGGTGTCCTCGCCATTGGCTTTGATTGTTTCTGAAACGATATTGCCTTCTTCTTCGGCCATGTGTCGCGGTGCTTTCCTGTTATTTTGGGCTGCGCTACCCCAGCGCCCTTCCATGCGCCCGCGCCTAGCAGGGGCGTGATTAAAGGGCAATGATTGTTGCAACTGGGGCAGGCGCTGCATTTCTTTAGGTAAAGCCATTTGAAACTATGATATGACATGCTTATATGGGCTTTGGGCAGAGCTGGAACGGACATTCTCCGTAGCGGCTTTCTGTCACGCTGATTGAGCGGAGGCGTTGTGACTTTTACCATTATCTTGCTGGCTTTGGTTGCGGCATTTCTGGGCCTGCGCCTCTATTCGGTGCTCGGCAAACGCACCGGCCATGAACAAGAGCCAGTCGCGCGTCAGCCACTCGAAGGCACCCCGCCGCTGATCCGTCAGCCAATGGGTGGAGGCGATTCTTCGCCCGCATTGCCGCAGGGCGATATGTCGGCGATTGATCTGGCTGCACAAAGCGGGCTTCGTTCGATTGTGAATGCCGACCGTCAGTTCGACGCAGGACTGTTCGTTGAAGGTGCCAAGTCCGCCTATAAGCTGGTGCTTGAAGCCTATTGGAAGGGCGACAAGGAAGCGCTGCGGTTTTTGTGCGATGATGATGTGTATGACAGTTTCGTTGAAGCGATGGATGCGCGCGCGGCCAAGGGCGAAGTGCTTGAAAACCGACTGGTGCGGATAGAAGAAGCGCGCATTGTCGATGCCAGCTTCGACCATCCGGTGGCGCGCGTCACGATGCGTTTTGATGCCGACATTGCCTCGATGGTCAAAGATGCCGAGGGCAATGTCATCGGCGGTTCGATGACTGACGCGGTTGAAAGCCATGACATCTGGACATTTATGCGCGACGTGAAGAGCGGTGATCGCAACTGGAAGCTTGACGAAACCGACGACGTCTGATTCAGCAGGAGCGATGAAACATACGCTTCTGTCACTCGCTTTCGCCGCCTCATTGCTGTCCGCTTGTTCAGGTGGCGTCATCCCCAATGGTGGGCCAGCACCGGCCTCTGCTCCGGTAGGGGAACGCGCGGCAAAGCCGATCCCCTCGACCGCTGAAGCACCGCTGCCTGCGGCGACCGCGACTGGCGACGGCACCACTGCCGCTTCGCTCGGAGCAGTGCGCGGGCCGGAGATCGGTTCGCTCAAGGTGGATGCGCGCCGCGCCGGACTGGCAATGGCCTCGTTCCGTACCAGCTGCCCTGGCTTGGTCAAACGCAATGACACCAGCGGCTTGACGCAAGGGGCCGATTGGCAACCAGCGTGTGATGCGGTCAAGACATGGACCGGCGACGCGGTGTCATTCTTTGCCATGCACATGGATGCGGTGCAGGTCGGCGACGGCAAGGCATTTGCCACTGGTTATTATGAACCCGAAATCGCTGGCTGCCGTACCCGCCAACCCGGATGCGAAGTGCCGATTTACAAGCGTCCGTCCGATCTGATCGATGTGGATCTCGGGCTATTTTCCGATGACCTGAAGGGCAAGAACATTCGCGGAAAGGTCACCGGCAGCAAGTTCGTGCAATATGATGACCGGGCGGCCATCGACGGCGGATCGCTCGCTGGACGCGGCCTCGAAATCGCTTATGCGAACGATGTCGTCGAATTTTTCTTCCTGCAAATTCAGGGATCGGGTCGGCTGAAACTGCCCGGCGGCGGGGTGATGCGGATCGGTTATGACAGCCAGAACGGGCGGGGCTATACCGGCATCGGCAAGCTGATGAAGGACCGCGGCCTCATTACCGACGGGTCGATGCAGGGCATCGTGGCGTTTTTGCGTGCCAACCCCGAGGAAGGCCGCAAAATCATGAACGAGAACAAGAGCTTTGTGTTCTTCCGCGAATTGACCGGTGCTGGACCGCTCGGTGCAATGGGCTATCCCGTTGTCGGCGAGGCCAGTGCGGCGGTCGATATCAGGTTCGTCCCGCTCGGTGCGCCGTTGTGGTTGTCGATGGACCGCGCCGAGCCGAACGGCATCTGGATTGCGCAAGACACCGGAGGCGCAATCAAGGGCGCAAACCGCGTTGATACCTTCTGGGGTGCAGGCGACCGGGCGCGGGCAATTGCAGGCGGCATGGCGGCGCGCGGGTCGGCGTTGATTTTCCTTCCGAAAGCGTCGGTCGCGCGGCTCGGCCTTTAGGCCATAGCGATGGCACGGCGGCTGGGGGAAACGGAAAAGGCGCTTTGGAGCCGTGTGATTGCGACGGTAGAGCCGCTGCATAAAGCAAAGCCGAAGGTTGAAGCGAAAGCTCCGCCGGCACCGCTCAAGCCCGTTCGTGTTCCAGCGCAATCAATTTTGCCGCTAGCGAAAACGCAGCCTCTGCGGCAAGCGGCGGCAACGAACCAGCAACCCAAAATACCCCATAATCTCGACAGCCATTGGGACCGCCGCATCGACAAGGGCGCGATCATCCCGGATGTCAGTATCGACCTGCACGACGCCAATCTGTCGCGCGCTTACGGGCGACTGGATGGTGCGCTGGAGCAAGCCATTGCGCATAAAATGAAGGTCGTTTTGCTCGTTACCGG
>JANLRW010000182.1:0-8611 GCA_031361925.1 Sphingomonadales bacterium | reverse complement strand
CGCCGACAACTGCCACATATTGATCCTTGAGCACCGTCTCATCGGTTGTCCCGGGAGGTGCCAGCCGCACGACCTGCAATTTTGCACCCGGCTTTAGGCTGACCACACCGCGTCCCTTGCGGGTTTCGGCGACGACGTCGGCCATTTTCGCAATAAAGCCCTTGCCCGTCGATGCCGCAAGCAGCATCCGTCCATTTGGCGTCACCGGTAGAACGGCGACGACATCATTACCCGCTTCGACATCGACCATTGATCCAAGTGGCTCGCCAAAACCGCGCGCACCGGGGAGTTTGTCCACGCCAAGCGTATAAAAACGGCCATTCGCCGTGGCGATCAGAATCTTGTCAGTCGTCTGTGTGTGGAAGGCAAAGGCTGGCCCGTCGCCTTCCTTGAACTTGAAATCGGCGCGAGCGCTAAGGTCGGCATGGCCCTTCATCGCCTTGATCCAGCCGCGTTTGGACATGATGACGGTGACAGGCTCGCGCTCGATAAATGCTTCCAGCGAGATTTCGCGCGCCTGCCCAGCTTCTTCCAGCGACGTGCGACGCCGTCCGAGCGTGGTTTCCTCGGCATAGGTTTTGCGTAGCGCGGTCAAGTCCTTCTTCAACCGTGTGCGTTGGCGCGCGGGGCTCTCGATGAGCTTCACCAATTCCTCGCGCTCGGCCTTTAGCGTTTCCAGTTCGCGGCGAAGTTCCATTTCTTCGAGCCGACGCAAGCTGCGCAACCGCATATTAAGGATGGCCTCGGCCTGCCGGTCGGTGAGCAAGAATTCGGCCATCATCAAAGGCTTTGGCTCGTCCTCGTTGCGGATGATTTCAATAATCCGGTCGAGGTTGAGATAGGCAATGATGTAACCATCAACCAGCTCAAGCCGCGCGTCGATTTTTTCCAGGCGGTGCTGCGATTTGCGGACTAAAACCTTGATCTCGTGAGCCAGCCAAGCGCGCAAAACTGTCCCGATGCTCATCACGCCGGGGGTGCGGTTGGCGTCGAGCACATTCATATTGAGCGAAAAGCGCGTTTCCAGATCGGTCATCCGGAATACCGCATTTTTTAGGTCATCAGGGTCCACATTGCGGCTCTTTGGCACCAGCACAATACGGATTGCCTCGTCGCTTTCATCGCGGACATCATCGAGGATCGGCAGCTTCTTATCGGCAATCAATTGAGCGATCTGTTCGATCAGCTTGCCCTTTTGCACCTGATACGGAATTTCCGACACCACCAGTTGCCACGTTCCACCAGATTGCTTCTCGACGCCGGTCGCTTCCCAGCTACCGTCGTCATTACGCCCAGTCGAAAACCGTGCCCGCACCCGCATCGCGCCGCGTCCCGATGCATAGGCTGCACTTATGGCTTCGCGGGTATCAACCAGCAATCCACCGGTGGCAAAGTCGGGGCCTTGGACAATTTGCATGATCTGCTCATGCGTCGCCTGTGGCTCATCGATCAGCAGCATAGCTGCGTCGATAATCTCGGCGGCATTGTGCGATGGAATACTCGTCGCCATGCCCACCGCAATTCCGCTTGCGCCGTTGGCGAGCAGGTTCGGGAACAGCCCGGGCATAACTTCTGGCTCTTCGTCCTCGCCGTTATACGTGGGTTTGAAATCGGTCGCGTTTTCGTCGAGCCCATTCATCAGGTCGATCGCTGTCTTGGTCAACCGAGCCTCGGTGTAGCGATACGCCGCTGCATTATCGCCGTCGATATTACCGAAATTCCCCTGACCATCGACCAACGGATAACGTAGCGAGAATGTCTGCGCGAGGCGGACCATCGCGTCATAAACCGACTGGTCGCCGTGCGGGTGATATTTACCGATAACATCGCCGACGACACGCGCGCATTTCTTGTAGCCTTGCGACGGATCGAGCTTCAGCAACCGCATTGCCCACAACAGCCGCCTGTGAACTGGCTTCAGCCCATCGCGCAAATCGGGTAGAGACCGCGCGGTAATCGTCGACATCGCGTAGATCAGATAGCGTTCGGACAGCGCCGCATCGAATGGCGCATCGACAATCGCGTCGAACGGGTCTTCACTTGGTGGTTTGGCTATCTGATCAGACATTGACGCCCCGATAGCCGCGAGCGAACCCGACGCAAAGCAGGGAATCGAGCAATCCACAGCTTATTGCGCCCACCCCTCATGCTGCGTTGCAATAAAGACACAATCGGGATGGAAAATGACCGGACAACTTCAGGCGGACTCGCCAAATAGCGATGAAGCTGGCAGCATCAATGCCCTGCATTGTAACAATAATTCAAAAAATTGGGGACGCGTCATGAATAAGCAACAATTTCTTTCCGCACTCGCACTCTCGGCATCGGCAGGTGCAATTTACATCGGCAGCACTGTGCCTGCTTTTGCGCAAAATGAACCGCAAGCCGAAGAAAGCGCTGCCCCCGGCGATGCGATCATCGTCACCGGCACCCGCCGCACCGACCGCACCGTTGCCGACAGCCCGGTTCCGGTCGACGTGATCTCCGGCGATGCGCTGGCCAGCACCGGGCTGACCGAAACCAACAAGATTTTGAACCAGCTGGTTCCCTCGTTCAACTTTCCGCAGCCATCGATTGCTGATGGCTCGGATGTCATCCGTCCTGCTTCACTTCGCGGCCTAGCACCCGATCAAACGCTCGTTCTCGTCAACGGCAAGCGCCGACATGTTTCGGCATTGCTCAACGTCAATGGCACGGTTGGTCGCGGCAGCGCGGCAGTCGATCTAAATCTCGTCCCAGCACTTGCGATCGAACGAATCGAAGTTCTTCGCGACGGCGCGTCGTCGCAATATGGCTCGGACGCCATCGCTGGTGTCATCAACGTAAAAATCAAGAGCGCCAGTAGCGGCGGTCGTGCTTCGATCAGCTATGGTAAATATGTAACCACGCTTGACGGCGGTGCCAACTATACCGGGCTGCAAACCGACTCGACTGGTCAGCCGATCCTAAATCCGACGGATACACGCTATTTTCTCGCTAATTCGGACGGCGAGCGCAAGGCACGCGACGGCGAATATAAGACAGCCGCGGTAAACATCGGCGTCCCGATCGGTCAGGGGTTCATAAACGTCACTGGCGAATATCGTGACCGCGACGCAACCAATCGCTCGATTGTTGACCTGCGCCCCAATTATGTTCGCCCCGCCGTCGGCTTCGACCCGCGCGAACTGACATTCGACCGTCTTAGCTTTCGCTTTGGCGACGCCAAGACCGTCGATTACAATATTTTCGTGAACGCCGGCCTGCCAATCGGCGACTTTGAACTTTATGCATTTGGCAACTACGGTCACCGCGACGGGTTAAGCGCGGCAAATTATCGACAGGCGTCCAACGCCGCTAACCGCAACTGGTCAACGCTTGCGCCCGGCGCCGCACCGACCAACGCCAACTTCGTTGCGCTTCGGCCCGATGGCTTCCTGCCTTTGATCGATTCAACGCTCGACGATTATTCGGCGTTTGTCGGTATTAAAGGTGAGCTTGGATCTTGGAACACCGATCTTTCGGTTGGCTACGGCCACAACAAGTTCGATTATCAGGTTAAGGACAGCCTGAACGCCAGCTTCGGCACCGCTAGCCAATCGGAATTCGACGCTGGTGGTCTGCAATATGGTCAGTTAACCGCCAATCTAGACGTGGCGCGCGAATTCGATCTTGGGCTTGCGTCGCCAATTTCGTTTGCGGTCGGCGCAGAATATCGCGACGAAAATTTCAAGATTCGCCCCGGCGATGTGCAATCCTACGCAGCGGGGCCGTTGTTCCAAGCTCCGGTTGTAACGACATCTGCGGACTGCGCTACCCGCGGCGGTGTTTTCCTCGGTGCGGCCAGCACGCCACCCAATCTCTGCACTTTTCCCGGCCGTCAGGCGCCAGACCGCGCGCAGGGCTTTCCCGGTTTCCCACTATCGGCGCGGACGGATCGTAGCCGCAACAGCTATGCTGGCTATGCCGAACTTGACGGCGACATCTTCGAAGGATTTACGGCGACGCTTGCTGGGCGCTACGAACATTTCTCGGACTTCGGCAGCACAGTAAACGGAAAGCTGGCACTTCGTTATCAGCCCGTCGAGGGACTCGCGATCCGCGGGTCCGTTTCAAATGGTTTCCGCGCACCGTCGCTTCACCAGCAATTTTTTACCACCACATCGACGAACTTTGTAGCTGGCGTTCCACTCGAAATCGCGACAGTCGCGGTCGATAGCCCAGTGGCGCTCGCGCTTGGTGCCAAACCGTTAAAAGCCGAAAAATCGCTCAACTTCAGTGGCGGCATAACACTCTCGCCGACGTCAAATTTCAACGTCACCATCGACTACTATAACATCAAAATCGACGACCGTATCGTGCTGACTGAGAACCTGACTGCAACACGCGGACCTGACGGCACCCCGTTGGCGGCCAATGCAACAATCAACGGCGTTTCGTTCAGCGGTAATCCTACCGGCGCTGCCATAGCGGGGATTTTGAACACATCTGGATTCCAAGGCATCGGTGCGGCCCGCTTCTTCGTCAACGGACTCGACACGACGACACAGGGCGTCGACATTGTCGCGACGTACCGCTGGAATGATTCCCCACTGGGCAACTGGAATTTTACCGCAGCGTTCAATTTAAACGATACCAAGATCAACAAAAGATTGAACACGCTGGGCACTCAGGCCCAAATCCCAGGACTAATTCTGTTCGGCCGGGTCGAGGGCATTCGTTTCACCGATGGCCAGCCGCGTGACAAGCTGGTGCTCAGCGCAGATGGAAAGATCGGCGATCTTGGCGTGACCTTCCGCACAACACGCTACGGAACGGTTATTTCACCACAGGTCGCCACGCCACTCGTCAACGCCAGCAGCCTGGTTCTGCTTGGTCCCGACGACATCACCCTGACGCCGAAATGGATTACCGATCTCGAGCTTAGATACACGCTCGCCGAACAATTTGAATTTGCCATCGGCGCGAACAACCTTTTAGATGTGTATCCGGATCGCTCGCCGCAAGGTATCCGTCCGACCGGGGGTTCCTATCCGGCAAATCAACAGTATCTGCCCTATTCCGGCTTCTCGCCGTTCGGGTTCAACGGGCGCTTCGTATACGGTCGAGTGTCGGTCAAGTTCTGATCTGACATCGCCCTCGATCAAAAGGGTCGGGACGTACGGGTCTCGCCCCTTTTGCATGGTGCGTAGTTCTGCTAGGCGCGCCTCGACTCCACGTCAGCTGAAAGCCCGCCTTATGATCCTGCGCTACTCCCGTCCCGATATGGTCGCAATCTGGGAGCCGGAGGCGCGGTTTCGGATTTGGTTTGAGATCGAGGCCCATGCGACAGATGCGCTCGCTGACTTAGGTGTGGTTCCAAAATCGGCAGCGGACGCACTTTGGAAATGGTGGGCGACGAACCCGAAGATTGACGTCGCGGCGATCGACGCCATCGAGGCTGTGACCAAGCATGATGTGATTGCGTTTCTGACATGGGTTGCCGAGCAGGTCGGCGATGAAGCGCGCTTCATGCACCAGGGGATGACCAGCTCGGACGTCCTCGACACCTGCCTCGCGGTGCAACTGGTGCGTGCCACCGACCTGCTAATTGCCGATATGGATAGACTGCTCACCGCGATCAAAACACGGGCGCTAGAGCACAAATTTACGCCCACGATTGGTCGAAGCCACGGAATTCATGCCGAGCCTGTGACCTTCGGGCTGAAACTTGCCCAAGCCTATGCCGAATTTGCCCGTGGGCGTGAGCGGCTGGTCACGGCGCGAACGGAAATTGCGACCTGCGCGATATCAGGCGCGGTTGGGACATTTGCCAACATCGATCCAAAGGTGGAGGCGCACGTTGCCGCCAAGCTAGGCCTCGCGATTGAGCCGGTTTCCACTCAAGTCATCCCGCGTGATCGCCATGCCATGTATTTTGCCACCTTAGGCGTCATCGCTTCGTCAATCGAACGCCTCGCCACCGAAGTTCGCCATTTGCAGCGCACCGAAGTCTTGGAGGCCGAGGAATATTTCTCGCCCGGGCAGAAGGGTTCGTCGGCGATGCCGCATAAGCGCAATCCGATCCTCACCGAAAATCTCACGGGCCTTGCGCGCATGGTGCGTAGCGCGGTTACGCCCGCGATGGAAAATGTGGCGCTTTGGCATGAGCGCGATATCTCGCACTCCTCGGTCGAGCGCTATATCGGCCCAGATGCGACGATCACGCTGGACTTTGCATTGGGTCGCCTCACCGGCGTAATCGAAAAGCTGCTGGTGTACCCCGAAAGGATGCAGAAAAATCTCGACCGGATGGGCGGACTTGTCCACTCACAGCGCGTTTTGCTGGCGCTGACCCAAGCGGGTATAAGCCGCGAGGACAGCTACGCCATCGTCCAGCGTAATGCCATGAAAGTTTGGGAATCGGACGGCGCGCTATCTTTGATGGAATTGCTCAAGGCAGACACAGACGTCACCGGAAAAATGACCGCAGCCGAAATAGAAAACCGCTTCAACCTCGATTATCACTTCAAGCATGTTGATGTAATCTTCACCCGCGTGTTCGGGATAAACCCCTAGCGAAGCCTGCAATCTTTCCATAAGGTGTTAGAAACGAAGGAGGCACGCAGCGATGCAATTTCTAAAAACATTGCTTTGGGTGACATTGATTGTCGCCCTTACAGTGTTTGCGATCAACAACTGGGTTCCGGTGACGGTCAGCCTGTGGGGCGGGCTTCGGCTGGACACAAAATTACCCGCGTTGGTTATTGCCGCTTTCGTGATCGGATTTTTTCCTCTGTATATTTTTCACCGAACCACAGCATGGCGCATGAAGCGGCGAATATTGTCGCTTGAAGGCGCACAGCGTCCTGCTCCGTTTATCCCACCGCCGGTAACCTCGGCTGCTCACGCACCCGGAGACGCCGCATGACCAACCCGCTTTATGTCGCGATTGACACGCCCTATCTTGATGAGGCTCTCGCGCTGATCGGCCGGATCAAGCATCATGTCGGCGGCGTCAAATTGGGCTTGGAATTTTTTTGCGCCAACGGTCACCACGGTGTGCACGAAGTACACAAGCTTGGCCTGCCGATTTTCCTCGATCTGAAACTGCACGATATTCCTAACACCGTTGCCAAGGCGATGCAGGCAATCAATGCGCTTGAGCCCGCCATAGTCACCATCCACGCCGCTGGTGGCAGGGCGATGATGGAGGATGCCAAAGCAGCGGCTGGTGCGCACACCAAGGTGGTGGCGGTGACGGTGCTGACCAGTCTCGACGACCATGATTTGAGCCGTATTGGCGTTTCCGATGCACCCAATGCGCAAGTGGCGCGTCTGGCGGCCTTGGCGCAGGATGCCGGTCTCGACGGCATTGTCTGCTCTGGCCATGAGGTTAAGGCGGTCAAGAAGAGCTGGAAAGATGGGTTCTTCGTGGTCCCCGGTCTGCGCGCAGCAGGCGGAAATGGTGCCGACCAGAAACGGATTGTGACCCCAAGACAGGCCCGCGACGACGGCGCGAGCGTTTTGGTGGTTGGTCGTCCGATTACCAAGGCCGAGAGTCCCGATGATGCAGCGCGGGCGATTGTTGGCACGCTTTAGAATATGAGTATCGAATATCGTTGGGCTGACAATTCGGACTATGCCGAACTCGGGGAGGTCATGTATGATGCCGCACGAAACGGACGCAGTCTTTACACCGAAAAACAACGCGCTGCATGGGTATCGAGTCCTCGGATCGGCGCAGAGTGGGATGCGCGACTTTCGACGCAAGATATTGCTGTAGCTACATCGGGCACCTTAATAGTGGGCTTTATGAGCTTGGCAGAGCAAGGATATCTCGATTTTGCCTATCTTCGCCCCCAGCATCAGGGCACCGGAATATTCCGTTCGCTTTTTAAAATGATATACGGGCTGGCCGTCGAACAACGCCAAGTCAGAATTTGGACTCACGCCAGCCTCATGGCGCATCCCGCTTTTAAAGCTATCGGTTTCGAAATGTTGAAGGCCGAAAGCATCATGTTGGACGATCAAGAAATGGATCGTTTTCTAATGGAACTGAAAATAGTCAGATGAGCGCGGCCACCCAAATCAAAATCTGCGGTCTTTCGACGCAAGCCGCCATCGACGCCGCTGCGAAGGGCGGCGCGACTCATATAGGCCTCGTGCATTTCGAAAAAAGCCCCCGCCATGTCAGCCTAGAACAGGCCGCTGCATTGCGGATGCAGTCACCGCCGACGCTCAAAGTCGTCCTGCTGCTGGTCAACGCCGAACCCGAACTGACTGCCAAAGCCATCGAAATAGTGCGCCCCGATGTTGTTCAATTTCATGGGACGGAAACACCCGAATGGCTGAATATCGTTCGGCAGAACTTTAACGCGCATATCTGGAAAGCCATCGGCCTTAAAAACCTGCAAACATTGGTCAACGCAGAGCGGTTTGACGATGTCGTCGACATGCTACTCTATGACGCTCCGGCACAGGCGCTTCCCGGCGGCACCGGCACACGCGTTGACTGGTCGTTGCTGACGCAGTTTCAGCATCGCACGCCTTGGGGTCTGGCAGGCGGACTGTCGCCCGACAATGTCGACGAAGCGCTCCGCGCAACACGCGCGCCTTTAGTCGATGTTTCTTCAGGGGTTGAGTCAGCGCC
>JANLRW010000171.1:0-3047 GCA_031361925.1 Sphingomonadales bacterium | reverse complement strand
ATCAACTTCTCAATTCTCTACGGCATCTCGCGCTGGGGCCTCGCCAAGCGGCTGGAAAGCACATCGGATGAAGCCCAAGCGATGATCGACACCTATTTCAAACGCTTTCCCGGCATTAGCGCTTACATTCAGGAAACGCTGGAAAGTGTGCGCGAACGCGGTTTTAGCGAAACTTTGTTCGGTCGCAAAACATGGTTCCCGCGCATCAAATCAGCCAATCAGACCGAACGTCAAGGCAGCGAACGCGCTGCAATCAACGCTCCCATCCAAGGCACCAGCGCCGATATCATCAAACGCGCAATGGTCCGCATGGGGCCAGCATTGGCAGCGGCGGGGTTGCCCCATGTCAAAATGCTGCTTCAAGTGCATGACGAACTGGTATTTGAATTACCCGAAGGCGATGTCGCAGCGGCCAGCGATGTGATCCGAACAGTAATGGCAGGCGCGGCAGAGCCGGTCGTCCAACTGACCGTCCCGCTCGGCGTAGACATCGGCACCGGCCCAAGCTGGGGCGCCGCGCATTGATATTTTTGGGCTAAACGGCGGCGATGCCATATTATCAGAACCCCAAGGCTTACCCAGCCGAGCTCATCGATAAAATTATCATTCGTGAGAGCTGCCATGTCGGTACCGAAGCGTGGGAAATCCCAATGGATGTGGGCAATTTCGTTGCTCACATGCTTCAAAGCTGCCTTTACGAGATTATCGCACTGCCACCCGTTGCAATGGTGAGCGCGTGGACAAACTACTATATCGGCTAGGTTCAGAATGGTGGCCACGACCAATTCATCGGAAATTCCGGTTGGGAGCCAGAAATTCGCAATTATGTCCATGAAGGTCTTGGGATATTAGGTCTTGTAAAATATAGGGCGATCCTAGCGGACTTGGAGATTTTTGCGGTCACTGATCCGCGACGGTTCGAAAATTGCGATTGGTCCGATCCGACACTCGAGGCGCTCGACACGAGGTTCCACGCGCTTCCAATTGATAAATATTATCAAAAACACCGTGAATGGCTTTTAACGGAGTCAGTCCTTCAAGTTTATCCCGATGACGAATATCACGCGATAATGAATGGCCTTGCTGACATACGGCGGGGCAAGCGCACCGCTAGTTGACTCTAAACTGTAATCCGCAAGACCTGATCGCGTCACGCATCTTCGCTAACCCGCAATTCCAGTTAAGGCAAACAACTGGAATTTTGCATGACCGACATACTGAACAAGCCGGCGCTCGCCGACGCCTTTCAGCCCAAGGTACCTGACTGGTTCCACGAGGCCGAACCCAAAAGTTTCCGACCGAAAACGAAATATCGTACTGTCTGGATTTCCGATATCCATCTCGGCACACAGGGGTGCAACGCCGAATTGCTGCTCGATTTCCTGCGCAGTATGGAGTGTGAAACGCTGTATCTGGTCGGCGATATCGTCGATGGTTGGCGGTTACGCAAAGGCTGGTATTGGCCGACAAGCCATAATGAGGTTCTGCGCCGCATTCTGAAAATCGCGCGCAAGGGAACGCGGGTGGTCTATGTGCCTGGCAATCACGACGAGATGTTCCGCGACTATACGGGCCTTGATTTCGGCGGGGTCGAGCTGGCGCATGAGGCGATCCACGAAACCGCTGACGGTCGAACGCTGCTGGTGACGCACGGCGATATGTTTGATAGCGTGGTTCTTTATGCACGGTGGCTGGCGTTTCTGGGGGATGCTGCCTACACCTTCCTGCTCAAGGCCAACATCTGGCTCAACGCGGTCCGGCGGCGATTGCATCTGCCGTATTGGTCGCTGTCATCCTATCTCAAACTCCGCGTCAAAAACGCGGTGCAGTTTATTGGTCAATATGAAGAAGCAGTGGCGCGCGCTGCACTCGAGCGCGGGGTCGACGGTGTCGTTTGCGGGCACATCCACCATGCCGAGATCCGCGAGTTCGACGGCGTGACATATTATAATGACGGCGACTGGGTCGAAAGCTGCACCGCATTGGTCGAGGACAAAGACGGTGTGATGTCGATTGTCGATTGGGCCGAGCACAACCGGCAGGCGAAACACATGGCGCAGGTGCGCGAGGTGGCAGCATGAGGATTGCAATGGCAACCGACGCGTGGGTGCCGCAAGTCAACGGCGTCGTCCGCACGTTGGAAATGACCGTCAAGCTGCTGCGTGAGCGTGGGCACGACGTCACGGTTATCAGCCCCGACCAGTTTCGCACACTGCCATGTCCTGGCTATGGCGAAATCCGTCTGGCGGTCGCGCCGCGCATGGGTGTGCGAAAAAAACTGGCGGCGATTGCACCCGATATTGTCCATATATCGACCGAGGGCCCGATCGGTTGGAGCACGCGGCGCTGGTGCATGACAAACGACGTACCGTTCACCAGCGCTTTTCACACGCGCTTTCCGGATTATGCGTCGGTCCGGACCGGCCTGTCTCCCGATTTTTTCTGGCCGGTAATGCGCCGGTTTCATGCACCGTCACGCGCTGTACTGGCGGCAACGCCGCGGTTGATGGATGAGCTGGCAAACCGCGGCATCAAGCAAACGCGACTTTGGACGCGCGGCATCGACACCAGCATATTTCGCGCCGGTTTGGCACCGCACTCCGCGCTTGCCGACCTGCCGCGCCCCATTCTGCTTTCCGTAGGTCGCATCGCGGTCGAGAAAAATCTGGACAGCTTCCTTGCCGCCAAAGTCGATGGCACTAAGGTTATTGTCGGTGACGGCCCTGCAAAGGCAGAACTGCAGCTAAAATATCCGGATGCAGTATTTATGGGTTCGCTGTCGGGCGATGACCTAGCGCGCGCTTATGCTTCCGCCGACATTTTTGTCTTCCCTAGCAAAACTGACACGTTTGGATTGGTAATGATCGAGGCTCTGGCTTGCGGAGTTCCAGTTGCCGGCTATCCGGTTCCGGGGCCACTCGATATTATCGGCGAAAACGGGCGCGGCACCTTTGATCAGCTAACGCAGCCCGTTGGAGCGGTCGACGAGTCATTGGCGGTTGCCATATCACGCGCGCTAACGTGCGACCGTCAGGCCAGCAGCGTTT
>JANLRW010000120.1:0-5688 GCA_031361925.1 Sphingomonadales bacterium | reverse complement strand
CATGAGTAACCTAAAGGTTACATAATTGTCAATCGCGCAAGTCGGGCAGTGCGATTCCCCGGTGCGATGAATTGAGTGGTCACAGGTCAAACCCCCTTCCCGCGACAGTTTTCTGCGGTTAAGCACAGACCCAATGTCCCCGCTCACCCCCTATCAAGGCCATTTCGACGAATCTCTGGAAGGGGTTAGGCGACACTTGTTCGCGGTGCGCGTCTATTTCGAGGACACCGACTTTTCGGGCGTCGTCTATCACGCGCGTTATCTGCACTTCATGGAGCGGGCGCGTTCGGACATGCTGGCGCGCGTTGGCATTGACCAGCGCGTAGTGCAGGAGGCGGGCGAAGGGGCTTATGCCGTCACCGAAATGAACATCAAATACCGCCGCCCCGCCAAATTTGACGACGCGTTGCTCGTCATCAGCACGGTCGAGGCCGTCCGCGCGGCGAGTTGCGACATTCATCAAACAGTCATGCGCGGCAGCGAAATACTGACGCAGGCGCGGGTCACCGCCGCCTTCATCTCACCGGGTGGCAAACCGCGCCGCCAGCCCAAGCATTGGGTTGCGGCATTCCAGCCCGTCATCAATAAGCCATTAACGACAGAATAAGGATGCACATGGATTTCCTCATATTGGCGCAGGGTGCCAGTTTCTCCCCCATCCAATTATTCCTAGACGCCGACTGGGTGGTGAAGGGCGTAATCGTCGGACTTGCGCTGGCAAGTATCTGGGCGTGGTCGATCATCGTCAGCTTCACGCTGAAAATGTCGGGCGTCCATTCGGGCACCGAAAAGTTCGAACGCGATTTCTGGAAGTCCGACGATATTGACGGCTTTTTCGGCAAGCACGGCAAAAGCGATCTGCCGGTCGCCAAGGTCTTTGCCGCGGGCGTTGCCGAATGGCGGCGCTCGACCAACGGAAAGAGCGTCGACCGCGCGGGCACGCGCGAACGGCTGGCAACCGCGATGGACGCGAGCATTGCGGCGGAAACCGATAAGCTGGCCAACCGGTTGAATTTTTTGGCGACCACTGGTTCGGTTGCGCCGTTCGTGGGATTGTTCGGGACGGTCTGGGGCATCATGCGCAGCTTCTCCGCAATCGCGGCAGAGCAGAATTCGTCGCTGGCCGTGGTTGCCCCCGGAATTGCCGAGGCATTGTTCGCAACCGCCATCGGCTTGTTTGCAGCGATTCCAGCCGTCATCGCCTACAACCGCTTCTCGCACCGGCTGAACCAATATGAAGCGCGGATGGGCCGCTTTGCCGATGGTTTTCACGGCACGCTCAGCCGCGAGTTGGAGCGGGAAAGCTAGACCGTGGCGATGAACACCTCCTCTGGCGGCAGACGCCAGCGTGGACGCAGTTCACGCCGTGCGCCGATGGCCGAAATCAACGTCACACCGTTGGTCGACGTCATGCTGGTGCTGCTCATCATTTTCATGGTGACCGCACCTTTGCTTGTTACTGGCGTTCCGGTCGAACTTCCCGAAAGCCGGGCCAATGCGCTCGATCAAAAAAACGAACCGGTCGAGATCGCCATCGACAAGGAAGGCGCGATTTTTATCGACGGCACCGAAGTCCCGCCATCCGAATTGCCTGCGCGACTGGGTGAAATTGCCGCTGCGCAGAATCCCGATAATCCCAAGCAGATCATGCTGCGCGGTGACCGTGCGATCAATTACGGCCAGATGATGCGCGTGATGGGTGAACTGAACCGTGCTGGCCTCAACAGCGTCAGTCTGGTCACCACTGGTTCATCTGGCGAAAACTAGCGGTATGGCGATGGACCAGACAGAACGAATGGGACTGGGCCTTGCGGTTGGCGGGCATGTCGCGTTGCTGGCCGCAATGGCGCTTGGTCTGTTGCTGTCCACCGAACGACTGAACAAGCCTCAGCCTATTGCGGTATCCCTCATTGGTGAGACAGCCGAAATATCGACCGCCCCAGACGCCATCCAAGAAGATTCTGCGCCGCCCGCAATTGCAGAAGCTGAGCCAGCCGAGCCGCCGCCTGCGCCCGTGATGCAAATTGAACGCCCGGTCGAAAAGCCGCAGTTGAAGCCTGTTGAGAAACCAGTGAAGCGCGACGTTCCGCCGCCTGCGAAGACTGCGATCAAGAAAGTGCCGGTGAGGCAACCGCCAGCGAAAATCGCGGCTGCGGCTGCAACCAAGAGCGGTAAAGGCACAACACCTGCCCGACCCGGCGGACTTGGTAAAAGCTTTGAGGAGTCGATCAACGCCGTCGGCAAAGCCCCCGGCGCTGGCAAGGCGGTTGGCACACCAGCCGCCAAAAGTGCCGCCGAAGTTCGCCGGTCGGTCGGAGCTTCGCTCGCTTCGCAAATCCGCAGCCGTGTCCGCGCCTGCGCACCGTCCGGTGTCGAAATCAACCAGATAGAAACATTCGTGACGCTAAGCCTAGAACCATCGGGCCGCTTGACGAGCGTGCAATTCAACAAACAGGTCGGCGTCAACGACAGCAACCGCCCGCAGGCCGATCCGTTGAAGCAGTGCATATTGCAATCGGTGCGCGCCGCATCGCCGTATAGCGGGCTAGATCCCGAATATCATGACATTTGGAAAAGCCACGCGCTAAGGCTGCGGGCAACCGGTTGAGTTTGGGTGATAAAGGAATGAAAATTATGAAACCACGGATCCTCGCCCGTAAATTTATGGCCTTAATGGTCATGTTGCTTATGCCGGTAGCGGCGCACGCACAGACGCCGCCTGCCGAAGACGAGCCCGAACTTGTCGAATTTGACACCGCCAAGACCCGCTCGATTGCGGTCCCGGCGCTTGTCGCGCCTGCGCCTGCCGACACCGCCGCCGGGAACAGCACCGCGCTTGGCCGCCAGATCGCCGAGGTCATTTCGTCCGACCTACGCGCATCGGGCGTGTTCGAAACCAGCGGACCCAATGGCCTTCGCGCGATTACGCTTGGCGAAGTGACCGCACCGCAATTCGATTACTGGAAAGGTCGGGGTGTCGAGCAACTGGTCGAAGGTTTCGTCCGCGTCGGCGGTGACGGCAATCTGACGGTGGGCTGCTATCTTTATGACGTCGGCAACGGCAATGAAGTCACGCGGCTGGGTTTCAACGTGCCGCCTAAGGATTGGCGCCGCGCAGCCCACAAATGTGCCGATGCGATCTATTCCAAACTCACCGGCGAAGCGCCGTTCTTCGACAGCCGCATTGCCTACATCGCCGAGACTGGCCCCAAGGGCAAACGCGTCAAGCGGCTCGCGATTATGGATTCCGACGGTGCCAACCACCGCTTCATCACCAATGGCCAATCGACCGCGCTCACCCCGCGTTTTTCGCCCAATTACAAGTCGATATTGTATCTGTCTTATGTCGACGGCAATCCACGTATCTATGTTTATGATATCGACGGCGGGCGGCAGCGTTTGATTACACAATCGAAAAATCCGACCTTTGCACCGCGCTGGTCGCCCGATGGCCAGACTATCCTGTATTCGATGGCGATTGCGGGCAATACCGATGTCTACAAGGTGTCAGCGAGCGGCACCGGCACGCCTGTCAAGCTCACGAGTTCGCCAGGTATCGACGTCGGCGGCAGCTTTTCGCCTGATGGGCGCCAGATCGTTTTCGAAAGCGACCGGGGCGGCAACCAGCAGATCTATGTGATGAACGCCGATGGCAGCAATCAGCGCCGGATCAGCTTTGGCCAAGGCCGCTATGCCACGCCTGAATGGAGCCCACGCGCCGACCTTATCGCTTATACCCGAATTGCTGGCGATTTCCGCGTCGGCACAATGCGCCCCGACGGTTCGGGCGAGCGGTTGCTGACGGACAGTTGGCAGGACGAGGCCCCGACATGGGCACCGAACGGACGCGTCATCCAGTTCTTTCGCACCGCCAAAGGAAGTGGTAAAACAAGCATATGGCAGGTCGACCTGACGGGTGCTAACGAGCGCAAACTGCCGACGCCGGTGGATGGTTCGGACCCTTCATGGGGACCTGTTTTGCCGTGAGCGCGTTTACTCGCTAGACAATATTCAACCGGGGCCAAGACCAAGGAGAAGATAGATGAAGAGCAACACAGTCAAATTGGCAGCATTCCTCATGGCCTCGACTGCAATCGTCGCGGGTTGCGGTAAGAAAAAGGTGGAAGTGCTACCCCCGGTCGCGGAAGGCACCGATTACGGCACCGGGCAGACTGACCCGAATGCGGGCACCGGTCAGGTCGTTCCGGGTAGTCAGGAAGACTTCCTTGCCACCGTTGGCCAGTCGGGCGACCGCATCCTGTTTGACACCGACCGGTTCAACATCGACGCACAAGATCAGGTTACGCTGCAAGGCCAGGCCCAATGGCTGGGCCGCTATCCCAATACCCGAGTGACAGTCGAAGGCCATGCTGACGAACGCGGCACACGCGAATATAATCTGGCGCTCGGCGAACGCAGGGCCAATTCGGCGAAGAACTATCTTGCGTCGCTGGGCGTGGATGCCAGCCGTATCCAAACCGTCAGCTACGGTAAGGAGCGTCCCGCCGCGATGGGATCGGATGAAAGCGCATGGGCGCAGAATCGCCGCGCCGTGACGGTTACTGTCCAGTAGGATATTTCGTGCCTTGCTAATGCGTTACGCCGCAGCTTGCTTGACAAGCAAGCTGGCTTCCGTCCATCTGTGCACGATAGGGGGAAGCATCATATGGACGATAGCAGCACGGCAAGCGCATTCCGGTTTTATGGCCGCTGGCAGGACTTTGCGCGCATCGTGGTGCCCAATATATTGCTGACCATCGTTACGCTCGGCATCTACCGTTTTTGGGCGACCACGCGGGAGCGGCAATATCTGTGGGGCAAGACCGACTTTATTGACGAGCGGCTTGAATGGACCGGCACCGGGCTTGAACTGTTCATCGGTTTCGTCATGGCGGTGGTGCTGATCCTTGTGCCGTTTTTTGGCCTCCAGTTTTTGACGCAGGCACTAGTTTTGCGGGGTTACACCGGTTGGGCAGCCGTGCTTACCTTCGCAATGTTTGGTTTCATCATGTATATGATCGGCATCGCCCGTTTTCGCGCGCTGCGTTACCGACTGTCGCGCACTTACTGGCACGGCATCCGCGGCGGTAGCCACGATCAAGGTTTTAGCTATGGCTGGTCCTACATCTGGAAGACGGTCGCCGGTTATATCGCGCTTGGGCTGCTGGTGCCGTGGTCGATGATGGATCTGTGGAACGAGCGCTGGAACAAGATGAGTTTCGGCCCGCACAAAATCGACGCGGTGGGAAATTACGCCGATACGTTCAAACGCTATTTGCTGTTCTATTTATCGCCGTTCGCACTGTTCATTGCCGCATTGGTTATCGGTGTGTCATTTGGTAATTCCGATTCATTCGGTGGTGCTGCTGTTGCAGGCGTGTTGTTGGTAGTAATTTTCTACGGCGCACTGGGTGCCATCGCATTAGCCTATTATGCCAAATTCTTCCGCGTCGCGGTCGCAGGCATGTCGCTGCACAAGCTCGATTTTGCCTTCCCGGCGCGCACCAAGGACTGGTTCATATTGTTTCTGGGCGATGTCGGCCTGTATCTGCTTGCGGTATTGCCCGTGGCGATCATTGTCAGCATCACCGGCCTTTTGAGTTCATTTGAATTCCCCCAACCCGGCGAATCAACCGAAGCGTTCGAAAGCAGCATCTTTATCCTGGCTGTCGCATTTTCGGTCCTGCC
>JANLRW010000115.1:0-5483 GCA_031361925.1 Sphingomonadales bacterium | reverse complement strand
CCAGCGGCGGCTGGCTTCATGTATGCCGACCATCCAGCGATGCCGTATTGGGTCGCCGCAGCATTGCTTGGAATGGCCAATCTCGCGCTGACTTTCATTCCACCAATTCATCCACCAGCAGACGCCAACCGTCGGCGACCGTTGCACCAGATGATTGAAGGGCTACGTTATACTTGGTCCGAACGCTTCCTGCTCGGTGCGATTACGCTCGATCTGTTCGCGGTGTTGCTAGCGGGTGCCACCGCATTGCTGCCCGTCTATGCCCGGGACATCCTGCAGGTCGGCCCCGAAGGATTGGGCCAGTTGCGCGCGGCCCCGGCGTTGGGAGCAGCCGTCGTCGCACTCTATCTCGCGTTCAAACCGCTGCGCCACAACGTCGGCGCGAAGATGCTGTGGGCTGTTGTGGTATTCGGCCTCGCCACCATCGGCTTAGGATTCTCACATGATATTGGCGAGCGATTGTTCGACAATGCACGGATCGAGATTTTCGATGTGACGACTTCGATGTTGATTGCGCTTGTGATGCTAGCAATCTTAGGTGCATCGGACATGCTGTCCGTATTCGTGCGGTCGTCGTTGGTCCAGCTTAACACCCCTGACGATAAACGCGGCCGTGTCAGTTCGATATCCGGCCTCGCGATATCGGCTTCAAACGAACTTGGCGAATTGCAATCAGGCTTTGCCGCAGCTTTACTTGGGCCGGTAGGAGCAGTTGTTTTTGGCGGCGTCGGTGCCATAATGGTAACAGGTATTTGGGCGTGGCTATTCCCCGAACTGAAAAATGCCCGGACATTCGAACCGCAATTCAAGGAGGCGCAAAAATGAAAGCCCAATCGATCCTCGAAACCATTGGCAACACGCCGCACATCAGGCTGAACCGGATGTTTCCGGATGCCGAAGTCTGGATAAAGTCCGAACGGTCCAACCCCGGCGGATCGATCAAGGACCGCATCGGGCTGGCGATGATCGAGGCCGCAGAGGCTGACGGTAGTTTGAAACCCGGCGGCACAATTATCGAGCCGACATCGGGCAACACCGGTGTCGGACTGGCGATGGTGGCGGCGGTGAAGGGCTACAAGCTCGTGCTTGTTATGCCTGAATCTATGTCGATCGAGCGTCGACGGTTGATGCTGGCCTACGGCGCGAGTTTCGACCTGACGCCTCGCGAAAAGGGCATGAAGGGGGCAATTGAGCGCGCGATGGAGCTTGTTGCCGCTACGTCGGGCGCATGGATGCCGCAACAATTTGAAAACCCGGCCAATATTGACGTCCATGTCCGCACCACGTCGCAGGAAATTTTTAGCGATTTTGCTGATGCGCCGCTCGACGCGTTAATTACGGGTGTCGGCACCGGCGGACACATCACCGGCTGCGCCGAAGTGCTAAAAAAAGCATGGCCGAACATGAAGGTTTTTGCGGTTGAACCAACTTTATCGCCAGTGATCAGCGGAGGCCAGCCAGGGCCGCACGCCATCCAAGGCATCGGCGCAGGCTTCATTCCGGCCAATTTGCACACCGCGTTGCTCGACGGCGTGATCCAAGTCGACCCCGACACTGCCAAAGAAGCGGCAAGGCGTGCCGCGCGCGAAGAAGGGATGCTTGTCGGTATATCATCAGGCGCGACTTTAGCGGCGATTATGCAACAGATTCCCGAATTACCCGCGGGCGCTCGTATATTAGGCTTCAACTACGACACGGGCGAACGTTATCTATCAGTGCCCGATTTCCTGCCGATCGAGTAAAAGCCACAAAAAAATTTGCCGGGGCTGACCAGAGACCCCGGCAAAGTTCATTCTGCCCCTTATTGTGCGACCCTTTAGCGATCGGGTTTGGTTTCCGCCTTAGCCTTACCGCCTTTGTCGTCGGGCTTGCCGTCGCCATCATTATCCATAAGGTCTGGCTTACCGTCAGCATTCGTGTCCCACGCATCAGGCACGCCATTGGCGTCGCGGTCCCACGCATCAGGCTTGCCGTCTTCATTGGTATCCATGGTGGGAGGTGGCACCTCACTTTCGGGCGCGGGTGCGGTCATCTTTTCGGTCGGTGCAGGTGCCGTCGTTTGGGCGTGGACGCCGCCGGTAAACGAAAGCGCGGTAAATGCAGTTATGAATGAGAGTGCGACCCTCGATTTACGCTTTGACATTGGTTGCTCCTACTAAGTCAACCCCCTGTCGAACACGACAATCCAGTTTTGCGCCAAGTGATTCCAGTAACTTGCGCCGATACGCGCGGAAAGCGGGTTTGGCGGAATAGCGCTCTCGGTCTATCGCACCTAAGCGTCAGGCGACCGCGAACATCTCCGGCGACAACGCCATTATCGCTTCGCTGCCAGCCTCGATCTTACGGCGCAGTGACCCAGCATCTGGCATGAACCGCTCGGCGAAATAGCGCGCGGTTACCAGCTTGGTTTCATAAAACGGCTTGTTATCTGCGCCTGCGTCTATCGCTGTCTGGGCGGCTTCCGCCATCCGCAACCATTGCAGCCCCAAAGCGACGATGCCCATGATGTGCATATAGTGATGTGCACCTGCGCCGATATTGTCCGGGTTCGCCATGCCGTTTTGCATGAACCACATGGTCGCAGCTTTCAGTTCACCATTGGCCTTCTCCAACGGGCCGGCGAGACCCGCCAAAGGACCAGATTTCGCAGATGTGCATTCGTCATCCACCACCTTGAAGAACGCCTGAACCGCACGACCACCATTTTGTGCCAGTTTGCGGCCCACCAGATCCATGGCCTGCACGCCATTGGTGCCTTCATAAATCATCGTAATCCGGGCATCGCGGACATATTGTTCCATGCCCCATTCGCCAATATACCCGTGGCCGCCATAAACTTGCTGCGCGTTTGTCGCGACATCGTAACCCTTGTCTGTGCCGTAACCCTTTATAACTGGCGTCAGCAGCGAGAGCAGGTCGTCGGCCATCTGGCGTTCTTCTTCAGTCTGTGCGGCATGGATCAGATCGGCCTGCAACGCACCCCATAAGCACAAGGCGCGCATTCCTTCGGTGTAGGCCTTGGCGTCGAGCAGCATTCGGCGCACATCAGGGTGCACGAACAGCGTGTCAGCCTTTTGGTCCAGATCCTTCGGCCCGGTCAAAGCGCGGCCCTGACGACGGTCATGCGCGTAATGCACCGCGTTCTGATAAGCGACCTCGGCCAAACCAAGCCCCTGCTGCCCAACGCCAAGCCGTGCCACGTTCATCATGATGAACATCGCCGCGAGGCCCTTATTTTCCTCACCAACCATATACCCGGTGGCCCCGTCGTAATTCATGACGCAAGTTGAATTGGCGTGAATGCCCATTTTATGTTCGATTGACCCGCACGACACCGCGTTGCGTGCGCCCAGCGAACCGTCATCGTTGACCATGAACTTTGGCACAATGAACAGGGAAATGCCCTTCACGCTATCCGGCGCATCAGGCGTTTTTGCCAGCACGAGGTGGATAATATTCTCGGTCAGGTCGTGCTCACCCGACGAGATAAAAATCTTCATCCCCGTAATCGCATGAGACCCATCGCCGTTCGGAACCGCCTTTGTGCGGATGAGCCCCAAATCGGTGCCGCAATGCGGCTCGGTTAGGTTCATCGTGCCGCCCCATTTTCCCGAAATCATGTTCGGCGCATATTTCGCCTTCTGCTCGTCGCTACCCTTGGCCAATATCGCCGAAACCGCACCGTGGGTCAGACCCGGATACATCGCAAATGCGCAGTTCGAGCTCGCCATAAATTCTTCAAACGCCATCGATACCAAATGCGGCAAACCCTGCCCGCCAAATTCTTCAGGTGCTGATAACGTCCCCCAGCCTGCCTCGCAAAATTGGTTATACGCATCTTTAAAACCATCGGGAGTCGTGACCGAACCATCGGGATGGCGGATGCAACCCTGCAAATCGCCGCTTTGATTCAGTGGGAAAAGTACATTTTCAACGAACTTGCTGCCCTCGGTCAAAACCGCCTCAATCATGTCGGGCGAGGCATTTTCAAAGCCCGGCAAATTAGCATAACGCTCAACACCCAACACATTGTTGATGATGAACTGCATATCGCGGATCGGGGCTTGATACGTGGGCATGAAAAATCCTTCAAATGATATCTAGTCTCAAGCGGCTGCGCTGTTCTTGCTTTCTGAAGCCTCGACCTTTTCGACCATAGCAACAAAGTCGGTCAGTTCCTTTATTGCACTTTCGATATCGTCACGTTGCGCCTTTAACAATCCGACGCGGTCACGGCATTTTTCGATTGTTACGCGGCGCTGGATATTGCGACCATCGTTGAGATCATAAAGATCGATCATCTCGCGGATTTCGCCGAGACTGAAACCGACGCGTTTGGCGCGCAATATCCACGCGAGGCGGGCTCTATCACGTTTCGAATAAATCCGTGCCAGCCCCAAACGCTCAGGCGAAATCAAGCCTTGGTCTTCATAAAACCGAAGCGCGCGCGCAGTCACGTCAAACTCGCTTGAAAGATCGGAAATTGTGAACGATTCGCGGTTGAAGGCATCAGGCGTCTCGATCGTGGCATCGGCCCGTTTGCTATTATGTGTAGCTATATCCATGACGGCAGCGCCTTCCTCTACATTGCTCTAGCGTCACTAGTTTACGTTAGCGTAAACGTCAATTGAAGATTTATACGCTCGATACGCCCGTGCGTTACAGGGACAATTCAATTCTTCGGTTGGGGCTGCGGGGCCGGAGGCGTGACCGGCATTTTAACAACCGGATCAAGCGGCTGGATGTCCGGCGGCTGCACCACGGGCGGATCGATCACCGGCACCGGCTTTGGCTCGGGCCGCTGCACTGGCGTGTCAGCATTTTTCAACACGAAAACCTCTTGGTTCATCTGCGTGGCGCTAAATAATGCCTTTGCAAATGCGAGTGGTAGGCGGATGCACCCGTGCGATGCAGGATATCCGGGTATATGACCGCCGTGAAGCGCAATTCCGTCCCACGTTAGCCGCTGCATATAAGGCATCGGCGCATTGCTGTAGAGGTTCGACTTATGAGCAACATTTTTTTGCAGAATATTGAAGATACCCGTCGGTGTTTCCTTACCCTTTTTGCCCGCCGAAATGGTGCTAAAGCCGATAAGCTTATCATCGTGGAACACGTAAATTCGCTGAATATCGAGGACAGCCACGATTTTTAGACGGCCTTCGTAGCTGTCGCGTTTTTCCCACAGGAATTGTCCAGGCTTCAATGAATCCATTTTAACCTTTTTCGGGACCGGTTTTGGCGCTGGAACCGGAGCTGGTGTCGGATTTGGCAACACTGGCAGTTGAGTTACTGTTGGTTCACTGACGGGCAGCTGAGGCGGATTATCCACTCGCGGCACCGTTGGTTGCGGGACTGTGTTGGTCGGACCCGGAGAAATTACAGTTGGTGGGACTGCTTGCGCTAGCAACGGCGTCGCGACTGCCAGCGTTATGATAGCTTGCAGATTGCGAATGATCGCAAGGAACTTCATTGAATTGCCC
>JANLRW010000109.1:0-9132 GCA_031361925.1 Sphingomonadales bacterium | reverse complement strand
CTTTGAGCGAAGCGGAAACGGCCCAGCTGAGGACTGCCTATCCAGGTGCGGCATCTCGTATCAGGACCGTGGTCAATCCCTATGTCACCGACAAGATGCTGGCAGCAACAACGCCGGTAGCCAACCTTGACCCGCACCGCGTTGTTTTGGGTGTCGGACGGCTTGTCGCCCAGAAACGCTTTGACCTGCTGATCAGAGCCTTTGCGCTCATCAAACACCTCAATGCGCATCTTGTGATCCTGGGCGATGGCGAGGAGCGCACTAGATTATTAAAACTGATTGCTGCTCTGGGTCTCTCAGACCGCGTGACGCTGCAAGGTTTTGTGTCCGATGTCGCCGAGCAGTACCGCCGGGCAGACCTGTTCGTCCTGACCTCATGCTATGAAGGACTGCCTGCGGTGGTATTGGAAGCAATGGCGGCCAATTGCCCCGTGTTAAGCACAGACTGTTTTGCGGCCGCTCGCTCCATGTTGGAAACCGCCGAAGGTTGCGGTATCATCGAACCTGCCGACCCCGCCATGTTGGCACGAATGATAGATGATCGTCTGGATAGGGAACGCCCGACCAGTTTGCGTGCGATTGCCACGCTCAACTCGGTTGAATCGGGGATCGCCGATCATATATGTGCGCTGCGCGAAATATTGGAGCCCGGCGGTTTTGCAAGGTAAAGATACCAGCCGTGCGGTCACTTCAGCGCAAATTCAGTTGCGTGATGCAAGTGGCCGACTATCACGACATTCATGCAATCTCAAATATCTCGGCCTGTTCGCAAATGAACGACGTTGGCGGCCTTGCATCGGTCTTCATGGCCAACCGCGACGTGCTGCACCGTTTCTTGCGCGCGCGGCTGCGTGGGACCGGTGATCCGGAGGACGTATTGCAAGACCTCTGGGTGAAACTCGAAGCATTAGAAACCGGGCCGGTCGCAGAGCCGCTTGCGTATATCTACCGAATGGCCGAAAATCTCGTGCTTGACCGCAGACGGTCTGCGATGCGCCGCACAAATCGTGAAACCGAATGGACCAAGGGTCAGATTAACGGCAGTTTGGGCTTGGCGGTTGACAGCCAGCCCGACGCCGAGCGTCATTTGCTGGCATGCGATCATTTGCGCCGGGTAGACATTGTGCTTGATGGCTTGCCGGAACGCACCGCCTTTGCGTTTCGCTCGGTCCGGATAGACGGCGTGCCGCAGAAGGAGATTGCCGCATCAATGGGAATCAGTTTGAGCGCAGTGGAAAAGCATCTGCAAAAGGCGTATCGTGCTGTGCTAGAAATCCAGCTCAGGCTTGATGCGGAAGAACCTCCGCCAGAACGTCTTGGTATGGAAGGACAGGGCCATGCTGGTTGAAAGCAAGATTGAGGAGGCGATAGGCTGGCGCATTCGCCTGTCCGATCCTGCTGCGTCGGACGAACAATGGGCCGAGTTTACAGATTGGCTTGAGGTCGACCCTGCGAACGCCGACGCTTATGATGCAATCGCGCTGGCGGACAAAGATTTGTCGGAAACGATAGCTATCACCAAAGCTGACCCGCAAAATCCGCATAATGACAATGTGCCGGTTCCGGCGAAATGGTATCAGCGGCGTGGGCTGCAGGTGGTTGCCGCAAGTGTCGCGGTTGCGTTGCTGGCATCGCCAATGCTTTTGCCTCGCCGTGATTTGGACACATATGAAACCCGGCCCGGCGAAACGCGTGAAATAGCGCTGTCGGACGGTTCGCAAATCGCGATGAATGGCGGGACGCGTTTGCTGTTAGACGGCAAATCCAACCGGTTTGCTCGGCTGGAAAAGGGTGAGGCGGTGTTCACGATCCGCCATGATGCGTCGAACCCGTTTGTCGTCGAGAGCGGCAATGCTACGCTGCAAGATGTCGGAACGGTTTTCAATGTGCGGCAAGATGACGGCAGCCTTGAAGTGTCGGTTGCCAATGGAGCGGTGCGCTATAATCCCAAAGCCGAGGCGGTGACGGTCGCTGCCGGAAACAAGCTGCAGGTATCTAAAGCTCGCCCGGTTCCGGTGATTTCCAAAGCTAATCCCGCAACAGTTGCGGGGTGGCGGCAGGGACAGTTGAGCTACCAAGATGCGCCGCTCAGCGCGGTTGCGGTCGATCTGTCCCGCGCCGTTGGCGACAAAGTAACCATATCGTCCAATTTGGGCAATCGGCGCTTCACCGGGGTCATACGCGTCGAGAAGGATCGGAAGCTATTGTTCCGCAGGCTTGAAGGCTTGCTAGGCGTTCGTGCGCAGCATAATGCAACAGGATGGCTACTGACGTCCTGAAATCATGAGAGTTGCGTACCACGCTGCGGTGCTAATGCTGTGCGCCGCCGCGTCGCCCGCATTCGCCAAAGACCAAAGCTTCAATATCCCGGCGCAGCGGCTTGATACGGCGCTGATTGCATTGGGACAGCAGGCGCAAATCTCGCTCGGCGGTGTCGATGCACGGCTGGGTAGCGTGCGCAGTCAGCCCGTGCAGGGCAAAATGTCGGTAACACGCGCGCTGCAAAAAATGCTGATCGGCACTGGATTTGATTTCATCGCGGTGGATACGACCACATACCGGATTGTCCGCGCAAAACCAAAACGCGTTGCCCGTGGTGGTCAGCCACCAAAGCCTCTCAAAGCGAAGCCCACACCCTCAACATTAACGGCACCGCCGGAAACGCCAGTTCAGGAAATCATCGTCACCGGTGGCAAGCAAAACCAGCCGCTCGACAGCTATCCAGGCACCGCCCATGTCGAGACGGTTGGCGGCACAGGCATGTCGGAAAATTTAGGGACCGCAGCGTTCGTTGCTCGGCTACCGACACTGACCTCAACCAATCTGGGTCCGGGCCGAAACAAGGTTTTTGTGCGTGGTATTGCCGACAGCAGCTTTTCGGGGCCGACACAATCGACCGTCGGGCTATATTTGGGTGAGCTTCGCCTGACCTATAATGCGCCAGAACCCGATCTGCGACTATATGATATCGACCGTGTCGAGGTAATCGAAGGACCGCAGGGTACGTTATACGGCGCAGGCGCGTTGGGCGGAATCATCCGTATTATGCCCAAAAATCCCGACATGGACTGGTTTCACGCAGAAGCTGGTGGCGGGATTTCAAGCATCAAAAGCGGGGCAAGCGGTTTCGACATTGGGGGCATGGTCAACATTCCGCTGATCGGCGAGCGTGTGGCGCTTCGCGTTGTCGGCTATCGCCAAATCGAAGGCGGTTACATCGACGACATCACCAGAGACAAAGTGGATGTAAACCGGTCAAGAGTTCAAGGGGGGCGAGCAACTCTTCGCATACAGCCGGGCGGCAACTGGACCATTGATCTGGGCGGCGTCATCCAGAATATCGACACCCGCGATAACCAATATGCCGAACGCGGCTTGCCAAAATTAACGCGCGCGACGAATATAGCGCAACCGCACGACAATGATTTCAGAGCCGCTAATCTCACAGTCACTAAAGGATGGGCCGGTCTCGACCTTCTATCGAGCACCAGCGTGGTCAAGCACGACTTATCCGAGCGGTTTGATGCTACTGGCTATCAGGGCCGCCCGGGCGTCCTTGCCTATGATGCGGCCAATAACATTAGCCTTTTGACCCATGAAACTCGGCTTTCACGAAATATTGCAGGCGGCAGCAGTTGGGTTGCTGGCATCAGTTTGCTCCGCAGTGTTGACCGGATTGAGCGGACAATAGGGCCGGACGGGGCACCGGTTCCATTGGCGGCGTTGCGCGATGAGCGTGCGGAATATGCCGTTTTTGGGGAAGCAACACAGCCTTTTGCTCGTAATTGGTCGGTAACGGTTGGCGGACGACTTGAACACAGCAAATCGGCAGGTGAGTTGATTGGCGGCACCGGCCCCGATTTTGAACCAAGGACCCAAAAAACCAAGCTGCTGCCGACCGCAGCCTTATCATGGAAACCAACTGGCGATGTGATGGCATTTGTGCGCTATCAAAGCGGTTTCCGCAGCGGTGGCATCGCAATTGATGGTAGCCAGCTTAATGGCGCCACCCGTTTTGATTCTGACAAGCTTGACACTGTTGAACTCGGGGTCCGTTTCGGTGGAACCGCGGGAGGCGACCGCAGGCACCTGTCCGGCGGTATCACCGTGTCCTATTCCAACTGGCGGGCTATTCAGGCAGACCTGATCAGCATCGATGGCTTACCTTACACCGCAAATATCGGTCGCGGGCGGATATTGGGGCTGGAAGGGAATTTGCTGTGGCGATTGACAGACAGTCTGACTTTAGACGGCGCATTCTTCGTTAACGACAGCGCGCTGACCGACCCGTCGCTCGGCCTTGAAGATGCCGATTCTAACGAATTGCCCAATGTCGCAAAGACGGGAGGGCGAGCGAGCATTGCATGGATAGGTCAGCTTGCAGGTGGCTTGAGTGTTAAGTTGGACGGAACCATCCGCTATGTCGGGGGGTCCAATTTGAGCACGATCCCACCGTTCATTCTTGAACAGGGCGAGACTGTCCAAGTTGATTCATCGGCGGCGCTGGGTGGAGGCGCATGGCGGGTATCGCTCGATGCCACAAACTTGCTGAACTTGAATGGCAATAGTTTTTCATACGGCAATCCCTTTTCCGTCGGCTTGGGCAAACAAATCACGCCTTTGCGCCCTCGCACTATCAGGCTGGGCATTAAAATCGGCTTTTAGCATTTAGTTTTCAACATCCGATGCGGGTTTTGCGATCCGGCACCGTCAATGTCCCGAGCCTTGGACAATCATCCAAGGCGTAAGTGACAAAGGACCGGCGCCGCGATGCATTCAAACATCAAATGTCTATCGGCATTGTTGGTCGTTTTGCCGTTCGCATCCTGCGGTAAACAACCAGCGAACGAACCAGAATTAAACGCAAAATCACCGGGTAATCTGGCTTCGGCGGTCAATGAAGGCTCAAGGCAAATAGCATTGCTTGCCGCAGCCGAAGAGTTTGAAACACTAACGGAATCATCATTTTCGGCCGATATCTCTACGCGCGACATAATGATTGCGAAGGCCAGACGAGCGGTCGCCAAAGTAGCTACGTATGTTTCGCCAGAATTGGCGGACGAACTGCAATCCCATCTTGCTGACATCAAATCCGCGCAAACGAACAATGCTCCCGCTGATCTCGCAATTGCGTCGAACGAGGCGTTTGGCGCTTTGGTGAGCGCTGTAGACGGTAAGCAGAAGATCCCCGTCAATGTGAGCCTGCTCGATTATGCGGGGTTTCGGTTCGATGCTGACGCTCAAGCCACCCCAGCCCGATTTGCGGATATGGGAAAGGCGGTAATTTTTGCTCAACAGCAATGGGCTGGGATCAAATCGCGAAAGGAAATTGGCAAACTGTCGGGCCGGTTTTCTGCTGCGCTCGATAATATGGAGTTGGCATCGCGATCAGGCAACGTCGCGCTCGCCAGGACGACCGCAAAAGTTGAACTGGATATGGTCGATGAGCTGGAAACGGCATTTGGCCGGTAGCAATGCAGGTCGGAAATGCTCTTATATTGAATAAAGCCAAGCGACGCAGTTCTGCAAAAGCGCAGTTACGACCAGTTGTCATCCCAAGGGCAGCTTGTCAGTGTGTAAACGGTAAATGGTCGGCTATTGTTCTGGCGGGGCAACGGCCCGGCACTGATCCCTTGGCAAGCATTTTTTCCCAAGAGAGCAAAGCTTGCGTGCCGCTTTTGGGAAAACCGATGGCGTCTTGGGTCATCGAAACGTTGCTTGCGACGCCGCAAATCGGCAATATTGTTATATTGGCTCAGGCCCGCGAGATGGTGAATGCGCTTGGTTTGGCCGAGCTCATCGACGATGATCGCGTGACATTTGCCGAAAGTGTAGGAGGCATCTCGCAAAGTATTGCGCATGTCGTTGGGAAAGCACCTTTGGACTGGCCAGTCCTCATAACAACCGCCGACCACCCATTGCTTACCCCAGATATGATAAGTGCCTTTATGGATGGTGCGGGGGTTTCGGATCTGGCGGTGGCGGCTGTAGAACGCCGGACGGTGTTGCAGCGCTACCCGGCGTCGAAGCGAACATGGCTTAAATTTAGAGGCGGAGCTTATTCAGGAGCCAACCTATTTGCGTTGCGCGGCCCAGCCACGCTGAAAGCACTCGAACTCTGGGCGCAGGCTGAGCAGGACAGAAAAAAGGCATTTAAGCTTTTCTGGCATTTCGGCCCGCGCCTGGCGCTTAGGGCGATAACCCGGACCATCAGCTTTCCATCTGCGCTCCACCGCGCAGGGCGAAAGCTTGGACTAAATGCATCGCTTGTGCTTTTGCCGCAGGCGGAAGCCGCGATTGATGTCGATAAAATCAGCGACCATGAACAGGCGGAATTGATATTGTCACAACGGCTGCGGTTGCCGCTAATTCCCGACGCTGCGGTGACGGATGCACAGCAAGCGGTGTCGATATTTGATTTGGACCGAACGCTGACAAGGCGACCAACTTATACGGCATTGCTCGCTTTTATGTCCTGGCACATCGCCCCTTGGCGGCTGCTGACGGCACCAATAGTTATACTGGCGATGCTTGGGTATCTTTGCGGATTATATTCGCGGCGACGGGTCAAAGAAATCGAACATTGGTTGCTGTTAGGCGGCGGGGTTAAGCGCAAGGATATTGAGCGTGAGGCTGAGCTTTTTGCCGCACGTCTGGATGCCGGTGGATTCTTGGCCGCAGGCAAAGCGGCGATTGCGAAAGATCGAGCGGCGGGTCGTCGCATCGTCCTAGCGACCGCCGCAAACCAGTTTTACTCTGCTGCGCTTGCTGACCGGCTGGGCATCAGAGAGGTTATAGCCACCCAATCGGTTTGGCATGACAATCAATTGACGTCAAAAATTGACGGTGAAAACTGCTATGGCTTGTCCAAAACCAGAATGGCGACGCGCTATCTGGAGGAGCAAGGCGTATCACGCGACAATGCGCACATCCGTTTCTACTCTGATCATATCTCTGATCTGCCGACATTCGATTGGGCTGATGAGAAAATTGCGGTTAATCCTTCACGCAAGCTATACGATCATGCGCTCAGCTTGAACTGGCCAATATTGTTTTGGACATGAATGTCAGAAAAGGTGCGGACTCCCGAACTGGACCGCCACGGATCGGTTTTTTGTATAACCATGACCAAATTCACCAGATTGCACATAGTTTGCCGGTCGCGGTTGCGCTGGCGGTTGCCTCGCCGAAGTTACAGATCAGCGTCGCCACAACCAATAGCCAGATAAGTGCAGAAGTCAGTCGGCTGGTCGGTGGCCATGCGCCTCCAAACCTGGAACGGGTTGAACTTGGGTTGGGATCGTTCGCTTCGCGGCTTATGGAAAAAGCCTTTGGCAGGTTCTTTCCCGCGGGAAAATTGCTGATTTACCGCGATAATCTGCGTTATTTCAGGTCACTCGACGCGCTAGTCGTCACCGAGCGCACGTCACTGATTTTGAAAAAGCATTACGGCCTGAAATCCTTAAAAATGATTCTGATTGACCATGGTGCAGGCGACCGCGCGATTGGCTTTGGCACATCGACCGCGATGTTTGACAATATCCTTGCGGCAGGGCCAAAGATAGCTGACCGGTTGATTGCAGAGGCAGGGGTTGCTGCCAGCAAAATCAGAATTACCGGATATCCGAAATTTGACAGCACCGGCGCGACCCGGACCAAACTGCCTTTTCAGAGCAACGGCAATCCGACTGTGCTGTATAACCCGCATTTATCACCGCATCTGTCGTCTTGGTTCAAACATGGCCGCGATGTACTCGACTGGTTTATCGCGCATTCGGAATATAATTTGATATTCGCGCCGCATATCATGTTGTTTCAGCGGCGGGCGGTATTTACAATTGACAAGCTTCGCATGGCATTGCCGGGCGAGCTAGATGCAAAATATGCCAGTGCACCAAATATCCTGATTGATTTGGGTAGCACCGCATCGACCGATATGACTTACACCAACGGTGCTGATATCTATTTGGGCGACGTGAGCAGCCAGATATATGAATTTCTGCGGTTTCCGCGTCCGGCGATTTTCATCGACAGCCATGGCCATATGTATCAGTCCGATCCCAATTATGCCCATTGGCGGGCAGGAGATGTCATTGAATCTACCGATGAACTAGGTGCAGCTTTGGACCGTGCGGCGGCCCGGCACCAATCGATCTACAAAGCCGCCCAAAACACGCTTTTCGATTATACTTTCAATCTGACCGATGAACCTTCGTCGCGCCGCGCCGCGCGGGCAATTGCTGAAATTGTAAACGGTGGATGAAGCATCAACCCCAGAACCCGGTATAGTCCGGCGCATCTATGCGAACCTCGCGTTGCTTTTGGGCGGCAAGGCGGCGGCGGGTCTGATTAGTCTGATTTATATCGTGATTGCAGCGCGCGTGCTTGGCCCCGAAGACTATGGCGTGCTCGTCCTTATCAATTATTACGCGATGCTGGTCGGCGGGCTGGTTGCTTTTCCCGGGTGGCACGCCATCGTGCGCTTTGGGGTGCAGACATTGGGGGCGGGCGATGAGGCAAAGCTCGTCCGTCTGCTGCGGTTTGTCGGCGCAATTGAACTCGCGGGCGGGGTTACTGCAGTTATTGTCGCCGCGATACTCGCACCGATAGTGGGGCCACATCTCGGCTGGAATGCCGAAGCCCAAATGCTGGCGATCCCCTATAGTCTAGCCGTGCTGGCTACGGTGCGCGCGACGCCTGGTGGCTATCTGCAAATCCTGCGCCGCTTTGACATCTTAGGTGCGCACAATATCGTCACACCGGTCATGCGATTGATCGGGACGCTCGTCGTTGTCGCTTTTGGCTGGGGATTGAGCGGCTTCATCATCGCATGGCTTGTCGCCGCGCTGGCTGAAGGGATAAGCTTGTGGATGGCGGGTTTCTATTTGGCCCGCCGCCATCTGGCCAATCAGGCGCTAATGGGCCAAGTTAGGGACGTGCGGCAGGAACATCCCGGGCTGATGCGGTTCATGGTGACCGCTAATGCAGACATCATGCTTGGCGATCTGGTTACCCGCATCACGCCATTGGTCATGGGCTGGGTGCTTGGGCCAGTCGCCGCCGGGTTATATTCGATTGCGCACCGCACGACCGTCGTTATCGCCCAACCCGCTCAAATATTGGGGCAGGCTG
>JANLRW010000154.1:0-1639 GCA_031361925.1 Sphingomonadales bacterium | reverse complement strand
ATGCGGGCGATTGGCAAAGGCGGTCAATATTCGCTGCACGGCGCTCTCCAACGCATCCCCGCCAGCAATCAATACAAGCGGATCGAGATTGCCCTGCACCGGCATTCCTTCGGGCAAAGTCTCGTTTGCCCAAACCGGATCGACAGTTTCATCAACCCCAACGGCGTCAACCCCCGTTTCACGCGCATAGGCAGGAAGCTTTCCACCTACGCCTTTGGGAAATCCGATAATCGGCGTATCGGGATGCCGTGCTTTTAACCCGGCCACGATCTTCGCATTAGGCGCGATGACCCATTGCTCAAATTGCGCAGGCGAGAGCGATCCGGCCCAGCTGTCAAACAGTTGTACCGCATCGACCCCGGCTTCGATCTGACCCGACAGATAATCGACCGTTGCAGTTATGATCCGGTCAATCAGTTCACCGAAGCGCTCAGGATGCCCGTAGGCCATGCGACGCGCCTCTGACTGGTCTTTGCTGCCTTGGCCTGCGACCATATAGGTAGCGACCGTCCACGGGCTCCCAGCGAAGCCCAAAAAGGTGGTTTCGGCTGGCAAGGCTGCGGCAACATTACGCACGGTTTCAAAAACAGGATTTAACCGTTCGGGCGCTGGCACCAGCTTCTCGAAATCATGGCCGGACAACGGCGGCGCGAGCCTTGGCCCCTCGCCGGTTTCAAACCACAGATCCTGACCCATCGCATGCGGGATGACGAGAATGTCGGAGAACAGGATCGCGCCGTCGAAGCCGAAACGGCGGATTGGTTGCAGGGTGATCTCGGCGGCACAGTCGCTGTCATAAGCCAGTTCGAGAAATCCACCTTTTTCTGCCCTCAGCGTGCGATATTCCGGCAGATACCGACCGGCCTGACGCATCAGCCACACCGGCGGGATTGTTTCACGGTGACCCTTCAAGACATTGAGCAATTTTTTTGGCGTCGGCGATGACATCGAAGCAAGTCCAATCAAAATATATATTATTAAATAGAATGATGAGAGATGATGGAAGGTGGATAAGCCCCGCCCTAAAAGCTTTTGCGGAAATTGCCAACAACGAGAAATTGCTTGCTCCGCATTGACCTCACGATTCGCAAGCGAGTGTCCCCGCTATTCACAGCCTGTGGATAGCGGCGTGCCCATGTGCATAGCCTGTGCCCGAATCGAGCGGAGAATGACTCGCACCGGGGATGCAATCGGACGCCTGTATTTGTCCCTTGATTTATCCCCAGCCTGCCAACAAGACTGTGAAGGGTCGGAACCTGACTATAGCGCGTCTGAGGTTTGAAGTGATTTTGTTCAGTGCAAGGCGGTGAGGCGCTGACTTAGTGGTTCTAAGTCAAGCCTTGCTAACGCAGCAATGGACAAAATCGGTCAAATCCGTAGGACGGCAAAATGGCTTCAACCTCGAACGCAAATACGCTTGGACATAGAACCACTATGTCCCGCGCGCATTCCCGCCCGATATGTTCGCCATTTTGCCGCTTCAGACGCGCTACAATCAGGTTCTGACCCTAATGAGCCAACGCTTTCATCTCCATCTGTTGTCGGATTCCACTGGCGAGACGCTGGAGAATATCGCGAAAGCAGCATTGGCGCAATTCGACGGCGTTGATAACGTCGTTAAACATTTTTGGCCGATGGT
>JANLRW010000360.1:0-6208 GCA_031361925.1 Sphingomonadales bacterium | reverse complement strand
AACGTTGTTTTACCGCAACCCGACGGGCCGAGCAGCACGAAGAACTCGCCAGACAATATGTCGAGGCTGACATTGTCGACCGCGGTCACCTTGCCAAAGCGTTTGGAGACATTGCGGATCTGGATGATCGGAGTTTTGGTTTCGGTCATTAGCGGGTCATTTCTAGTGAGTTTGGGCTATGCCCTTCACGCCTTGCAATTTCAGCGCCACGGCGGTCAGGAGAACGGTCAAGATGATCAGCAACGTCGATGCGGCGTTGACTTCGGGCGTGACCGAGAAGCGCACCATCGAGTAGACTTTCACGGGGAAAGTGATGGTGTCCGGGCCGCTGGTGAAGAAGGTTATCACAAAATCATCAAGGCTAAGCGTAAATGCCAGAAGTGCACCAGCGATAAGGCTGGGCTTCATATGCGGCAACAGGACATCACGGAAAACCTGCCATTCGGTCGCCCCCAAATCGCGTGCCGCTTCTTCCTCTTCCATGTTGAACCCGGCCATGCGCGACCGGACGACGAGTGCCACGAACGGGAAGCAGAAGGTGATGTGTGCAATTGTAATCGCCGACAGGTTCAGTGGCCACATCATACCGCTCGGCCAGTCGATCTTGGCAAAGAAAATCAGAAACGCGACGCCGAGACAAATCTCTGGCACAATGATCGGCAACGTCATCGTGCCCTCAACCGCGCCCTTGAATGGAAACCGGAACCGCCACAGCATCACCCCCGCCAGCGCGCCGAGTATCAGGCTGAAAATCGTCGCCAAAAAGGCAATAGTCAGTGAATTGATCAGGGCTTCGACCAGCGATGCGTTGTCGAGCGCCTTCTCGTAATATTTGGTAGTAAAGCCCTTCCACACGACATTGCGCTTGCTATCGTTAAAGCTGAAAATCATCAGTACGACGAGCGGCGCGTACAGAAATATCATGGTCAGTGCGACCCAGCTGCGCATCCAAAACTTTCGCGTATATTCGAGTGGCGCAACGGGTGTGCGACTAAACATCAATTCGCCTCCTTCGCCTTGTTACCTCGCACCGATTGCAGCGCAATCAGGATGAACATCGCGTAGATGAGCAAGAACGAAAGCGCTGCCCCGAACGGCCAGTCATTGGCGCGTTTGAATTGGCGTTCGATGACGTTGGCGATCATCTGGCTGTCGGTTCCGCCCATCAGGTCCGGGGTCAAATAGGCCCCAAGTGCAGGGATGAGAGTAATCATAACCCCCGCCACCACGCCCGGTCCGGCCAATGGTAACACGACCTTCATAAAGGTCGTGAAATGCCCCGCGCCTAGATCGAGACTAGCCTCAATCAGCGACTTGTCCAGCCTGTCGAGCGCCGAATAAAGCGGCAAAACCATGAACGGCAGGTGGACGTAAACCAGCCCGAGCACGACCGCAAAATTATTGTAGAGCAACTGGATCGGCGTCCACGCCTCCAGCGGCTGCATACCCACGAGCGTGCGCAACCAGCTTGCACCATCCCACAGCGCGCCAAGGCTCTTATTGGCATAGCCGTTGGTCCCCATGACTGTCATCAACGCATAGGTGCGAATAAGCAGGTTGGTCCAGAACGGCAGCATGATGCCGAGCAGTAACCACGGCCGCCATTTCGGTGCGGCAAAAGTAATCGCCATCGCTACTGGGAAACCGACAACAAGGCAGATCAACGTGGTCAGCGCGGCGACCGCCAGCGACTTCAAGAATATAGAGAGATACAGCCACTCGGTGGCGCGCTTGTAATTGTCGAGCGTGCCGGAGATTTCGATAGTCGCTGGCCCCGAATTCTGGCCAAAGCTATACAGCCAGACAATCCCCATCGGCACCACAAAAAACAAAGCGAGCCAAAATATCGGCGCCGTCGCAATCGCCGCAAACGGTCGTTTCTGGGCCTTCCAGTCCTGGAGCGCGCCTGCCATCGGCTAGGCCGCCCGCACGCGGGTGAAAGCCTCCTCATATTTGGGCTGAAGCTCCGGATTGAACTTCGCATATTCGCATTTCGCCAACACATCGGCCGGCGGGAAGATCACCGTGTTGTTCTTGTAATTATCGGGCATCAAGGCCTTGGCTGCGTCGTTGGGGGTTGGATAAAGAATGGTCTCGGTAATCTTCTTACCCGCCTCCCCGTCCAGCAAATAGTTGATGAAGGCATGGGCATTTTTAGGATGCGGTGCGCCTTTGGGGATGCAAAGATTATCAGAATTCAACTGGCTGCCTTCCTTTGGGATGACAAAGCCGATGTCTTTATCCTCGACCATCGCTTGAGCAATATCGCCATTATATTCGAGGACCAGATCGACCTCACCCTTCAACAACATGTCCTGACCGTTATCTTCGTGGAACGCCTTGATATTCGGCTTTTGCTTGATCATCATCGCTTCGATGGTTTTCAAATCGGCGTCGGTCAGGCCGTTCACCGACTTGCCCAGATATTTGCCGTAGAGCCGGAACATGTCGCCCGCCTCCGACAACACCGCGATGCGGCCTTTATATTCGTCGATATCGAACAGCACTTTCCAACTATCGGGCGCAGCCTTGACCTTCGATTTGCGGTAACCAATACCGAGCACTAGCCACGTGTAAGGCATCGAATGTTTGCGTGCCGGATCATACGGTACGTCCTGATAATCTTTGGCGACATTTTTGAAGTTCGGGATTTGCGCTTTGTCGATTTCCATCAACATATCCGCCGCCGCCATCCGCTCGACAAAGTCATTCGACGGCACGATGACATCATAGCCCTGATTGCCCGCCCGCAGCTTGGCGAACAGCTCATCATTGCTGGCAAACAGGGTCATGTTGACGTCGACGCCACCAGCTTCCTTGTAATCCTCCAATGTGGTCTCGCCGATATAGGTGTCCCAGTTGTAGAAGTTCAGCTTTGCCTCTTCACCATTGGCCAGTTTCTTGGCTTCTTTCTCGCCGCAACCCGCCAGAGCGCCAGTCAGCGAAAAGCCGACAGCAGCAACGCCCATGCCCTTGAGCATCGCGCGGCGGTTGCTGCCAGCGTTTAGATATGTCTTGAAGTCCATCGCCTTACCCTCCGGCTGTTCTGATCCTTGATGCCATGCTGGACCAAAAAACCGCTGACGCAAAGCCCCCTTTTCGCGGTCGCAATATAATTACCCGGCGTTGAAATTATTTGGCCGCCGCTTTGGCCTCATTATCAATGGCAAGCTGCACCTGTTTGTAGAAGACGCCGCGCTTTTGGCCCTGATCCCCACCCTGACGATCGGTGGCCTGCGGCCAGTTGCTATTCGACGCGATAATCAGCTTGCGTTTCGGGTCGATAAATATCCCCTGCCCGAATATGCCCTGCGCGGCATAGCTGCCGTCGTTCACGGTCCACCATTGGTAGCCGTAACCGTTTTCTAATTCGCCGATATCGGCTTGCTTGGTCGTCGCCGCCGCGATCCAGCCGTCGGGCAGAACCGCCTTGCCGCCGGCCATCCCGCCACCGAGCATGAACAGTCCCATCCGCGCATAATCGCGGGTGGATGCCTGAATACAGCACCCGCTGATCTCATGACCGGTGGAACCCAATAGCCAGCTAGCATCCTGTTCCATCCCGAACGGAACCCATATTTTCTCGGAAAGATAGGCCGACAATGTCTTCTTCGTCGCCGAACTGACCAGCACGCCGATCAGATTGGTTTCGCCGGTTTTATAAACCCATTTCGTGCCAGCCGGTGCTTCGCGCGGTAGCTTGCGCATGTAGCTGACCGTCACATCAACGCCGGGTTCGGCCTTGTGCGTGTTGAACAACGCAACGTCCGATTTGGGGTCACCATAATCTTCGTTCCATTTGACGCCCGACGTCATTGTCAGCAGCTGCTTGATCGACACCTCGTCATAAGCCGAGCCCTTCAAGTCGGGGATATAGGCCGAAACCTTGTCGTCGATACTCTTGATATATCCGTCCTTTATCGCAGCGCCAACGAGCGTTGAAGAAAAGGATTTGGCGACCGAAAAGCTGGTCCATTTGCCTTCGCCATTGAAATCCAGACCGTATTTTTCGAGCCTGATTTTGCCGTCATGGATGATGATCAATCCGGCTGTGCGCTGTGCCTTCATATACGCGTCAACATCGACGCCGATATCGAGCGGCGCGCCTTTGGCCATGGGATAGACGTCGTCGCCAGCCTCGATGATATTGGCTTTGGCCAGTATCGGCAGCCGGTCCATCGTCCGGAAAGCGGCGTCACGCTGTGGAATTGACCAAAACAGCACGTTAGTGTCCGTCGGCATGTTGGATACGAGCGTCTTCATATCCTTGTCTGCCGAAACCCAGGCGATGCCCAAAGCTGCGGCAATTACCATGATGATCCCAATCGCCCATTTCGACATCTTCTCTCCCCCCTGGCACCACTTACTTTTTGCTCAATGTGACTTGTGCGACATGTATCCCGCCGCCCCTAAACCCGCCTTCGCAATACATCAGATAAAAGCGCCAGAGAGAAACGAATTTTTCGTCAAAGCCTGCCGGAAGACGCCCTTGCTCGACCGCCGCATCAAACCGGTCACGCCATATTCGCAGCGTTTTGGCATAGTCTGCGCCAAAATCGACCTGATCGCGCCATTCTAGACCGCGCGTCTCGGCAAGCGCACGAAAACGGCTTTGCGACAGCAACATTCCGCCGGGAAAAATGTAGCGCTGGATGAAATCGGCGCTGTGTGAGTAGGCATCGAAGATATCATCGTCGATGGCGATATACTGGATAGCTGCGCGCCCGCCGGGTTTCAAACACCGCGCAATCACGTCAAGATAGGCAGGCCAGTAATCTTGTCCGACGGCCTCAACCATTTCGACGCTAGCGATGGCGTCGAAAGTGCCGGTAACATCGCGGTAGTCGGTCAGGGTAATTTCAGCTGTGGCGGCCAAGCCCGTGAGCCGATTGTCGGCATAAGCTTTCTGCGCGGCTGACAAAGTAATGCCGTGATAGTCCAGTTTGTGTCTGCGCAACGCCGCCTCGGCCAGGCTCCCCCAGCCGCAGCCGATTTCCAAAAGGGTGCTGCCACCGACCAAACCGAGGCGGTCCAATACCGCATCAATTTTGCGGGCTTGCGCCGCTTCAAGCGCCTCGTCCGCATCCGCAAACATCGCGCTCGAATAGGTCATGCCGCTATCGAGCCACACCGAATAAAAGTCGTTGCCCAGATCATAGTGAAATTCGATGTTGCGCCTGGCACCGCCTTTGCTGTTGCGTTTAAATTGGTGCAGAACCTTTCCAGCGAACCGCGCCAATCCTGATGCACGCGCTGCATCGCCGAGACTGTTGCGGTTGAGTACGAACAGTTCGAACAACGCTACCGGGTCGGCACTATCCCAATCGCGCGCAACCCAGCCTTCATAGCAGCCGACCGAGCCGTACCTTGCAAGCCGCAACAACGCGTTCCAGTGAAATATGTCTGCCTGCGCCATAGGCCCGGCCGCCCGACCGCCCAGAAAGCGGACCGAGCCGTCGGGCAATCGCACCTCGACCGAACCTTGACCCAAGCCGCGATCAATATTGTCGAGCATGATATGAAAACCGCGCGCCGCAACGGTACCGACGGCCACTGCAAAAGGGCCACCAACCAACCCGAAAAAATTATCTTTCCGGGTCAGATGGTGGCCTCTTGTGATATCCGGCGCGTTCATCGTGCCAGCCTATGCAACAGCCGTTATGGCTTTGCAATCACCGCCCAAACGGTGATTGCCAATGCGTCTACTTCTTGCGCAGTTCGTCACGAATTTCCGTGAGCAGATCGACGTCGGTTGGACCAACGGCTGGTGGCGGAATAATCTTGTTTGCTTGGCGCACAATCATGAAAATGACGAATGCGAATATCAAGAAATTGATCACCGTCGTTATCAAATTGCCCCAAGCAAACAAGATTATTCCGCCACCAGCCGTTGGTCCAAGCGACGTCGATCTGCTCACCGAAATTCGTGACGAGCTGCGCAAGAAGTAGACGCATTGGCAATCACCGTTTGGGCGGTGATTGCAAAGCCATAACGGCTGTTGCATAGGCTGGCATGATGAACGCGCCGGATATCACAAGAGGCCACCATCTGACCCGGAAAGATAATTTTTTCGGGTTGGTTGGTGGCCCTTTTGCAGTGGCCGTCGGCACCGTTGCGGCGCGCGGTTTTCATATCATGCTCGACAATATTGATCGCGGCTTGGGTCAAGGTTCGGTCGAGGTGCGATTGCCCGACGGCTCGGTCCGC
>JANLRW010000358.1:0-2346 GCA_031361925.1 Sphingomonadales bacterium | reverse complement strand
AGTGGCTGAAACCAACGGTTTGCTAAACCGTCGTACTGATAATTCGGTACCGAGGGTTCGAATCCCTCCGTCTCCGCCAAAGCCTCTTCCGCAGGGATTTTCTACCGTCCGGCGGGACTGACTTACGCTAGTGAAAACCGCCACCTTTCCTCCGTAACCTTTGCTCGGTGTTTGCAGCCATCCGGTCAGCTTTATGCTATGATTTATCGTATTTCGGCGTCCGAACATGGTGCGTTGCGGCGAATGGACAATGCTTACCGATTCCATGATCCGTGCCTCTAGGCCTGCCCAAAAAAGGCTTTTAAACAAGGGAATACCCATCGACTTTACCTTTTAGTGACTCTGGTAGGCTTTAGCCTGCGGCCAATGAACTATGGCTTTGACGGAAAACAGCACGCGTTGTCGTTTCGCGCTTATGCTCTACTTTGACTGGCTGAAAACCCACGCCGATCAGATGTAGCGCCCGTTCAGATTACTTTGATGTTTTGACGTTTCAGGACGGCAATGAGCAACCTAAAAGATTCGCAAAGGCAGAACATGGATGCCGACGACCTTGCTGATCGCTTTCTCTGGCCGTTTTTGCAGGCGGCTGAGCAGATAAAAGTTAAATTTAGGAAACTTGTATTTGTTCGCTGCCCGCGATCATGTCCCTTTTTAGAAAGCAGACGCCAGCCGCACTGGTTTTTCGGCATAGCCGTGGATCCACGCGCCATTTGCGCCATAGGAGAAAATCGGTCGATAATCCGAAACTTCCTGCGCATCAAGCATCTGGTCGGTGCCATTATCAAGCACCATAAAACGCTGGTCGACCTTAACCACCAGTAACGCGTGGTCGGCCCGGCGCACCAAATCTTTGGTGATGACCAAATACATATCGGCACGTGATATGCCGATGACTTCGAGCAGTTTCATTTTGGCGATCGCATAATCCTCGCAATCGCCCCGGCTGCGGCGCAATGTTTCGCTTGCACCAGACCAGCGGTCAGCGCTGCGGTTGCTCCGCCTGTCATCGGTGAATCGTACGCGGGCGTTGACCCACTGGTTGACTGCTTGCAGCTGTTCGGTCCGGTTAATCTGCGAAGACGAGCGGATCAACGAAGACCACGGCCCCAAATGCGACAGCCGCGCATTACTTGCGACGCGCCATTTCGCGTCGAGTGGCGTGTGCGATACCGGCAATGCGATAGAGCCGAAAACATCGGGCCGATCGGTCATTGCAAGCGGTGGTTGCGGTGGTTGTGGTATTAAATCTGGAGACACAGCAACTGCCGCAACCCCAACGAAAGCACAGGATTTCGGGGCGAACGGCGCAGTAACGTCGGCAGGATAGGCCGTCGGCTGGATCGGAGTAAACCCCGTTTCCTGCTGCATTCGCATGGTTTCAAGCTTGCTGAGTTCGGGAACAGCTGAAAGCATGGGTATGGCTAAATCCATTGGCTGATCAGCACATTGACGGGTCGGTAGGCTCACAGCAAATGCCGATTGCGGGCTCAATGTGGCCATGGCCAGCAACGGAACCATTATTGCGAGAGCGGAGGCAGGAATTTTCATCCCACCAGCATTGACTTATAATGGATAAAATCCGGTGCAGCACATTGGTTAACGGATCACTTACGAAGACGTCAGGCACTTCCAAATGAAGCGACGGATAATGGATGTTGAGCCTTTAAATGGCTGCGCCAAAGGAAATGGAGAATAGCTTTGTCCTATCACCAGCCTGCTTGATAAGCGGTTTGGCAAAATCCAGCCGTAGCCGACCTACAGGCGTGTTAAGTGCAAGTCCCACACCAGCGGCAACACGTGGCTTTGCAGAATTCCCAAGTAATGTCTCGTTTGGAAGTAGGCCGGCATTGCGCGCCCCAAATACCGACCCTGCATCGACAAAGGCGCTAGCGCGCAAACCGCGATCGCCCAAAACGCCGCCAATTGGCACCGAAAGTTCGGCGCGCGCAGCATAATAAGCCCGCCCGCCAATGGCAATGTTTTGTCCAGGTCCGACCGCTGACGGACGGACTTTAGGGCCAATTCCGCGCAGATCAAAACCGCGCATACTCGTATCGCCGATATAAAAGCGGTCAAACAGGGGAATTGTGCCTTTGCCAATGGTTTTCATATATCCCGCCTCAGCGTCCAAGGACAGGCTCCAATTGCCGCCAAGGCCGATATGGGCTTCACCGCTAAAGCGGGTCCGTGCGTAATCCGCTGTTCCGCCAATTCCAACGTCTTGGGTCAGCCGTAACTTGAAACCCCGGGTCGTGTCGTTGTCCAAAACTCGCCTGTCGAGCGTCAGGGCAAAGCTTAGTATCGAGCTTGTCGAATTGCCAAGCGCACCACAGATCGGACCAC
>JANLRW010000331.1:0-1551 GCA_031361925.1 Sphingomonadales bacterium | reverse complement strand
AATCCGCTTCACCTTCGACAGCGCGATCCTGACATCAAAGCTAATCGACGGCACCTTCCCTGATTACAGCCGCGTCATCCCGACCGGCAATGACAAGCTGCTGCGCATCGACCCCAAGGCGTTCTCGCAAGGCGTCGACCGCGTTGCGACCATCGCCAGCGAAAAAACCCGCGCAGTCAAAATGGCGTTGGACAAGGACAAGATTACGTTGTCGGTAACGTCGCCCGAAAACGGCACGGCGGCCGAAGAGGTGTCGGGCGAATATGCCAGCGACGGTTTCGAAATCGGCTTCAATGCGCGTTACTTGATGGACATATTGAGCGAGATCGAAGGTGATGTGGTGGAATTGCATTTGGCAGACGCGAGCGCGCCGACGCTGATCCGCGAGAATGACAAATCGCCTGCGCTGTATGTGCTGATGCCAATGCGGGTGTGATCCATCTGACAAATTAGCCCAGCAAGCAGATCTTATTGCGACCACCTTGTCCTGATGATAGACATCGCTCGAGGGAGTAAAATGGGAAGCTTTATGGAGCACATGAACAGAAATTCGCTGTCAGCGCTTGCGGTATTGGCGCTTGCCTCCAGCCCGGTTGTAGCTGGCCAAAAAGCGGAAAAAATTGCGATAACGGCTGCCGGTCCAAAAGCAGCGCTGATCATCAAGGCGGAGGATATTCCGATATCCTATCCGTATCAAACCGGATTTCGGCTTGGTTTGCAGATTTACGATCCTGACCTGCAAACGATGAAGGGCGGCCCGTTCGGGGGATCTGCAACATTTGAGGGCAAGACCAAGCTTTTCTATGGCGGATATCTCGTCATGGACGTCAAGCCCGGGACCTATGTATTCCGAGACCTTTCGCGACAGGATCGTTGGGCGCTTTGTTTTCACAACAGCAGTTTGCAATTCACCGTTCAGCCGGGCGAGGTCATATTTCTGGGAGAATTCAATTCCGGACAGCATGTCAGGGAACTGGAAGAAATGGCGGTTATGACGGGACGGGTCGTTTCGACAAATAGTGAGGCAGTCCATTTTTTTGATGGCATCACTGCGCCAATGTTGTCGCCGGTCGACGAACTATCGCTGAATGCTGTTGGTGAGATGATGAAGAAATATATGCCCAACACAACAGTGGCAGCCAAGCCAGCCAATTTTTCGCCGGCCCGCTTCGGCACTGGAAGCGACCTGTTCGGCCTGAACCGCGTTTGCGGCGGCTATTTCACAAAAAAGGCCAAACCTGCCGCCGCTTCGCCGAAAGAGAATAGTTCACCGCAGACAAACTGAAACCGAACGGTCGCTTCTTGGGTAAACCGACGCCTCTGTAGCCAACATTGTGCAGCTGACGGATTAGCCCGCAAATGAGTTGCTGACCGGGTATCACCGTATCAATCGCACCTTAACGCCAATTGCGTCGGCAATCTTTAGCCAATCTCTATCAGCGGTTAGCGCAACCGCGCCCTCGCGCTTCGCCAACGCCACGCAGAGGTCGGCGGTCAGCGGTCAGCGTGCGATGTTGATGGTCTGCATGACTGGAACAGCCGATAGAATTC
>JANLRW010000311.1:0-7067 GCA_031361925.1 Sphingomonadales bacterium | reverse complement strand
TATTTGCCGGTAAAAGGTGAATATCACGATAATTTCCTCACCGCGCAAGCTGCTGCGCGCGGGCGGTTGGACCGTGAGTTCCAAAAATGCCTGTTCGACCGGCTCGATTGGCTCGATGCGCTGCACCGCATGGCGCTGCGTGACAAAACACCTTTGTTGCTACGCGCACATGACGGCGATGCGGACGTATGGTTGCCATTGATGCAGCTGACGGGCGGGCAATATGGTGCGCTGGCCAACTGGTATAACTTCACATGGCGTCCGATTTATGGCGCCAGATATGACGAAGTCACTCGGTTGGCATTGCTACGCCAGCTGGCGGCAACCGCACGCGATCACAGCCGCCGTTTGACGCTGTCACCTTTGCCCGATGAGGATCATGCAGCGAGCGAACTCGCCACCGCCTTTGAACAGGCCGGATGGATCGTTGAGCGGACCGAATGTGACGAAAACCATTATCTTTCGGTCAATGGCCGCTCTTTCGACCAATATTGGGAAACACGCCCCGGGCAGTTAAAAAACACCGTCAAGCGCAAAGGCAAAAAGGGAATTGTCTCGACGCGGATCGAGACGACATTTTCCGAAAGCAGCTGGGCCGACTACGAAAAAGTCTATGCGCGCAGTTGGAAACCACATGAAGGCAGTCCCGATTTCCTTCGCCTGATTGCAGAACAGGAATCGGCGGCGGGCGCGCTGCGTTTGGGCCTCGCTTATGTCGAGGGCCAGCCGGTCGCTGCGCAATATTGGACGGTGGAAAATGGCGCTGCGTTGATCCACAAGCTGGCCCATGACGAACGGCATCTGGCGGCGTCGCCGGGCACGTTGCTGTCTGCGGCGTTGTTTCAGCATGTTATCGACATCGACAAGGTCGACGAAATCGACTTTGGCACTGGCAGCGACGGGTATAAACGCGAATGGATGGAAACGATGCGTCCACGTTTCAAGCTGGACATGTTCTGGCCGAACCATGTTGCCAATTGGCCCTTGATCGCGCGGGTTCATTTACGGCAGATGCGCCGCAAAGCGGCTTAAGTTGAAAGAGAAAAATGTCCAACAAAGTCGATTCTATCATCCGTTTGATTCTATCAGATATGTTAGGGTTATCGCCGCTGCAAGTGTCGCAGATGGATGAAACGACTGAACTATTCGGCGCAATTCCCGAACTTGATTCGATGGCTGTTGCAGGCTTGCTAACCGAAATGGAAGACCGGCTTGATATCATGATCGACGATGACGATGTTGACGGCGAACTGTTTGCGACCTTCGGCAATCTGGTCGCCTTCGCCAAGGCCAAGGTAGACGGGTGAGCACAGCGCCGCGTCATTTGAGCTATCATTTCAAAGGCTATGACGAGGCTTGTTTGGCGTTTGGCGACGCGAGCGCGACACGACGGATCCTTATTGTCCCGCCATTATTCGACGAAATGAACCGTGTGCGCGCGGTGCTGGTCGGGACGATGCGCGCGCTGGCTGAGTTTAGTGTGATGACGCTGTTGCCCGACCTTCCGGGTTGCAACGAGAGCCTTGCAACGATTTCGGCGCAGACCATCGACAGTTGGCAGCGGGCGATGGCGGCGGCGGCGGATCAACTTACAGCTACCCATGTAGTCACCATTCGCGGTGGCGCTTTAGTCGCGACCGGCATAGCGTTGCCATTATGGCGGCTAGCACCAGTCAAAGGTGCGTCGCTGCTAAAAACGATGCTGCGCACACGTATGGCTTCGGACAAAGAGGCCGGACGTGCCACGACTTTAGAAAGCCTTATGGCCGACGCGCAAAATGGCCCGGTCGATCTATCGGGCTACCATCTTGGCGCGACAATGCTCGCTGGATTGGAAGCCGCCAGTCCTGCTAATAATGCGTTTGACGTGACGCTTGGCGAAAGTCCTGACCAGCTTCCTGGAAAGCCTCTCTGGCTGCGCGCTGAACCGCAGGAGGATGCCGATATGTCGGCTGCCCTCGCCGCCGCACTCGACCGTTGGAGTGCGTCATGCGGCAGATGATCGACTTCGATTGCTGCGGGGATCGGTTGGTCGGCACTCTTGATGGGGCAGATGGCACGACCGGGTTGCTGATTGTCAGCGGCGGCAATGAAATCCGCAGCGGCGCTTATGCCGGGCAGGCCGCGTTAGCACAGCATTTTGCCGCGCTGGGCTACCCGGTATTCCGCTACGACCGGCGAGGCGTTGGCGACAGCGAAGGGTTGAACAGCGGTTTTGAAACCAGCGCCGACGACATCGCATCGGCAGTGTCGGCATTTCGGACCGAAGCGCCACATATGAAACGGGTCGTCGCTCTGGGCAATTGCGACGCGGCGACCGCGCTCGCGTTTTTCCACGAAGGCATCGATTCGCTCATCCTTGCCAACCCTTGGGTCATCGAGACGGTCACCAGCGAAGCCGATACGCCAACGCCGCCGACTGCCGCCGCCGTGCGCGCGCGCTATCTTGCGCGGTTCAAAAACCCGCGCAGCCTGATCGACCTGTTCACGGGCAAGATTGACATCAAAAAATTGGTGGCCGGGCTGGCCAAAGCAGCGCAGCGGGAAGCGCCAAGCCGCTTGGCAGCGCGGCTGGCGTTTTCGCTGGCGGCCTCAGTGGTGCCAACGCAGATCGCGGTTGCCGAACGCGATACCACTGCTCTGGCGTTCATGGGTGCCTACAGAAATGCCGTGTTCGATCCTGTTCGAGCACGCGCCGGTGTCAGATTGGCAAAATGCGACAGCGCGTCGCACAGCTTTGCCGACGCAGCGGCAAGGGCGTGGCTTTACGAACAGATCGAGCAAGCCCTGAAAGCGGCTTAAGTCCGCAGCTCTACCTTGGCATAGCCTAAGGCATCACCCAAAGCCTGCAACCGGCGGGTCAATGTATTTGACCGCAATCGCCCGCTTTGGCGCGTCAAGTGGAGCGTCAGAACATCGTTATCGCCGTTGATGACGCTTTCGACGAGGGCACCGCCGGTGCCGCCGTCGATCCGCTGCGCAAGCCGGATTGCCAGCCCCCAGATAACCGCCTGCGCGAGTTCACCCGGCGTCGCGAGCAAGGTCAATATCACTGGCAACGGCCGCTTGCCGGCATGGACGGTCCACAAGGCCGCAGCGATAATCGCGCGGTCGCTTGCGATCACCCCCGGCCAGTTGCCATCGAGCGCATGGTCGAGCGCATGGTCGGCGCGGTGTTCGGGATTGACGTTCCAGACGCTGTCGGCGAGCAGACAGGCGGCACGGCACAGCCTTGTGTCGGTGGCGCTCTGGTCGGCAAATACCGGCGCAATCCAGTCAGCCAGCATATCACCGTGAAACGGAAAGCGCGCGAGCCGTTCGCCCTCAAACCGGGCGGCGGCAATTAACGGGTCTTGCTGGCGCTCGGCACCAGATAACTGGTCGAACAATAATCCTTCGCGCAGGCCGTAAATGCTGGTGACGAGCTTTGTTGGTTCGAACAACCTTACCAGTGCCGCAAGCAAAGCAGTTGCGCCGGGGAGCGCCGCTGCCCGCGCCGAAGATACTATCTTGGTCTGCGCCAGTTCTGCTGGATCGTTGACGATTGCCGTCAGCTCGACGGGTGCACCGGGCGGCATTTGGTAGTTCGACAATATGGTTAGCGGATAGCCCGACACGTGCATGTGCAGACGCGAAAAACACCGCCACGATCCGCCGATCATATAGAATGGCAGGCCAGTCTCGATTTCAAAATCGCCCAGCGAATCGCTGATCATCTGCGCGATCTGCTTGGTTGTTTTGCCGTCTAGCGCTTTGTGCCGTAAGGTTCCGAGCGGTAGCGATATCCGTTCACCCAGTGCACCATTTGCGACGCGGATAAGTTCGAGGCTGCCGCCGCCCAGATCGCCGACATAACCGTTGGCGTGCGGATTATCACTCAGCACACCCAGCCCCGCCGCCGTTGCTTCGGTATCGCCGTCAAGGACATCGACGCGGATGCCCAACGCCGCTGCTTGCTCGACCAGCACACGTCCGTTCTGTGCTTCACGAGTCGCTGCGGTCGCCACCACGCGCAGCGTATCGACCTTCATCAACCGCGCCAGCGTTTCGAACCTGCCAAGCGCTGCCAGCGCCTTTGCCATGGTATTGTCGTCGATAATGCCATCACCGGCGAGACAGGCACCCAGCGCAATTCGGCTTTTTTCATTATAGATGGGCATCGGCGCACGCGGTAGTCCCGCATAAACAACGAGCCGGATAGTATTAGAGCCGATGTCGATAACGGCTTGCCGGACCGGCTTCATCTCCGCCGGAGAAGGCTAAGCGTCGGCACCTTATTGTCATCCGCCAATGCCCCGCCGCGTCCCGAGAGCGACGCGTTGGTCATGAAATAATGGTGCAGATTGAACGGCATATCGCCAGCCTTGACCCTCTCATACCGGCCATCCGACCGCAACATCCAGCTTTGCTGATTGTCGAGCAGGTTTGCAACCATAACCTGATCAAGGATCTGGTCATGCACCGTTGGGTTCTCGATCGGCAGCATATACTCGACGCGCCGGTCAAAATTACGCGACATCCAGTCTGCGGAGGAAATGTAGACCCTCGCCTCAGGATTGGGCAGATCACCGCCGTTGCCAAACGCCCAAATCCGGCTGTGTTCCAGAAAACGCCCGATCACCGACTTCACCCTGATCCGCGACGACATGCCCTTCACGCCAGGCCTCAGGCAGCATACGCCGCGCACGACAAGGTCGATTTCGACCCCGGCCTCGCTTGCCTCGTATAATTTGTCGATCACCGCCTGATCGACCAGCGAGTTGAGCTTGGCCCAAACCGCCCCCGGACGGCCAGCCAAGACATGCGCGATTTCATCGTCAATCAGCGACAGGATTTTTTCACGCAGGCCAAGCGGTGCCATCGTCAGCAAGCGCAAGTCGGTTGGCGGAATGTAGCCGGTGATATAATTGAATATCTGCCCTGCGTCATGGCCGATGCGCGGATCGGCGGTAAAGAAGCTAAGGTCGGTATAAACGCGCGCGGTAATCGGATGATAATTGCCCGTGCCGAGATGGCAATAGGTGCGAAAGCCGTCGGCCTCTCGCCTGACCACCAGCGAAATTTTGGCGTGGGTCTTCATATCGACAAAGCCGTAAACTACCTGCACGCCAGAGTTTTCAAGCTGCGATGCCCAGTGCAGATTTTGCTCCTCGTCGAAGCGAGCCTTGAGCTCTACAATGGCGGTCACGGATTTGCCCGCTTCGGCCGCCTCGCACAACGCGCGGATGACCGCAGATTGCTTGCCAGCACGGTAAAGCGTCTGCTTTATCGCCACGACGTCGGGGTCAATCGCCGCCTGTTGCAGGAACGCCAGCACCACGTCGAAGCTCTCATAAGGATGGTGGACGACGATGTCTTTCTGCCGGATCGCGGCGAAACAGTCACCTTCATGTTCCAGCACACGCTCTGGAAAACGCGGCGAATATGGCGGGAACTTTAGCGAAGGTCGGTCTTCATCGACCAATTGCGCGAGATCGCCTATGCCCAGAAATCCAACGGTTTCGGCAACAATTGACCGCCCTGCCCCAAGTTCAGTCCGGATCAAGGTTGCCAGTTCTTCGGGCAGGCCTTTTTCGAGTTTGAGCCGGATAATCTTGCCGCGCCTGCGCCGCTTGATTGCGCTGCGGAAATAGCGGACCAGATCTTCGGCTTCTTCCTCAACCTCGATATCGCTGTCGCGGATAACGCGGAACGCTCCAGCCGCGATCAGCAGGTAATCGGGAAACATCTGACCGACAAAACGTTTGACCAACGATTCGAGCGTCACAAAACGTGTTTCCTTGCCCGGTACGCGGACAAAGCGGGGCAGCGACGCGGGGATCATCACCAATTGCCTGACGACTTCGCCGTCGTCACGCCTGCGCATGTCGAAGATCAGGCTGATCCCTTGATTAGGGATGAAAGGAAAGGGATGCGCCGGGTCGAGTGCTTGCGGCGTTAGCACCGGCAATATCTGTTCGCGGAAATATTGTTCGACCCCGTCAAGCGCGGTTTTAGCAATCGAGGCGGGGTCGATAACCTTGATGCCTTCGGCCTTTAGCTGGCCCTTAAGCAGCTTCCACAATTTCTGCTGTTGCGCCATCAGTGCGTCAGCGGCAGCAACGGTTTCCGACAATTGTTCGGACGGCGTTCGGCCATCAATCGACAATTCCTCGATCTTGCGCTCTTGCTGGCCACGCAAACCGGCGACCCGGACCATGAAGAATTCGTCGAGATTGTTTCCCGATATCGACAGAAAACGAAGCCGCTCCAACAGCGGGTGCGAAGGATTCGCCGCCTCTTCAAGCACACGCTGGTTAAACTTGAGCCAAGACAATTCGCGGTTGAAATAACGTGATGCACCGACGGACTTGATATTGGCGAACGTGGCCTTATCGTTGGAAGCTTGCAAATTCTGCACCTTTCTTAACCGCTTAAGGTCGGGTGCCACGCTAATGTTACGCTTTTGCTGCATAACGCCAGCATAGCTGGATGCGATAACATTATCCACCATTAGCCTTGCCCGGCGGCCAACAAAGCATGGGCGCCCCTTACGCGCCGATGCGCGGCTATCTCCGCAGTTTACGCAACTCTTCGGACTGGCGCAGGCGGCAAAGGCTGCGGCTGATGATCGGTCCACCAAGCACTGCGGTGATCGCCAACCCTATCGTCGAAATCATGTCCATTGCGCATATCCACCAATGTGCCGACAGCAACACGCTGCAAACATCGAGGGCAAACCGGTTCGTTGGCTGTTCGTTCCGTTAATGCATCACGCCATGCCAAAATGCCGCGGTCAGCCTCAATCGGTTGCTACCAAGCGCATCGCAGTTCCTTCGAATTTTTTGGTAGCGGAGGAGGGACTTGAACCCCCGACCCCAGGATTATGATTCCCGTGCTCTAACCAGCTGAGCTACTCCGCCACGGTGCCGGATATCGGGACAAGTCCCGCACGGCACGCGGCGCAATAGGCGGGGGGCTTGGGGGGGTCAAGTGGCAGACCACGCTATTTCCCGCGAAACGACCAGCGCGCGATATTCTCCCACGGACCGCCACGATAATAATGCGCGGCGAGGCCGGAGATGGCC
>JANLRW010000279.1:0-1919 GCA_031361925.1 Sphingomonadales bacterium | reverse complement strand
GGCCGAGGCAACGGTAATCGACGCCTTCGTGACCCGCGATATCGGCGACCAAATCGTGATGCCGCTCCATACTGTAGGGTGCGAAATAGGCGAACCAACAGAGGTCACTTGCGGGGGTGTAACGGATCGTCAGCGTGCCACCGTCTTCGCTTTTGTCATAGGTAGAAGGTGCGCGCCCCCAATAATCCCGGTCTTCGGACACGCAGGCGCGGTAATCAGGCCAGCCGCCGGGATAGGCGCTGGCTTCCAATCCCGTAATCCGCAATGTGATTTCCTCACCCGCGGTGCAGGCAACGCGGAAGTGGAACCATTGCGCGAATTCCGAATCCTTGTCCTTGCGGATGGACAGACTGGCGGTCGCGCCGTTGATGGACTGGACAATGATGTTGCCGCCATCGAATGAGGCGTTGATGTCGGTGATGGGCATATACGTTCCTTAAATTATGGAACGCGGATAGTCTCGCCTGACTTCCCGGGGAAGCCCTGAAATAGCGCCGCTGCCAATTTCGATGCGGCGATACCGGGTTGCGCGGCAGGCGATCCCGCCTTTGCTGCTTGGGAAGCTTTACCTTCCCAGATGACCAGATCGTCAACGCGCCGGACTATTCGAACGGAAAGTGTGGTTTCAACTTGCGCCTTGGTCCCGCTGCCCAGATTAATACCGACGCCAAGCCCGACACCCGAACCATAATTGCCGACCGAGCCGCCGACGCCGACCGAAACCGGCGAGCGGCGCTCTGCCTCGAGCCGCCCGCTGCTAACGCGCACTTCGGCAGTTACATCGGAACTGCTCATCTTTTCAGCATAGCCAACCCGCTGCATCTCGCGCGCCACGGCGGCGAGATACGGCGACGCCGCCAGACCCTGCCCGGCAGCCGAATCGCCAGCGATCTCGACCGAATAGCTGCTATTGCCATATATGACGCCTTCGGCAGCGCGGTTAAAACGGGTTACCTCGACTGGTCCGGTCGGGACGACACATCCTGACAGGCAAGCAAGCACGATAAGCGGTGAAAAGCGGAATGGAATCATCATGGCAATATCCTTACGCCGTGGATATGTGATGGCAAGGGATGTATCGCATCTGAATCTGCGATAGCCCGCCAATCGCGCTTGACTTTAGCCACCTCGGCCCATAGGAGCGCGCCTTCAATTGAAGCTTCACGCACCAAAAAGACGGGTAAATCCGATGAAAGTCGTTAATTCTCTCAAGTCCCTCAAAGGCCGCCACCGCGACAACCGCGTGATTCGCCGCCGCGGACGGACTTATGTCATCAACAAGACCCAGCCGCGCTTCAAGGCTCGTCAGGGTTAATTTAAGCGCTGCTGATTGATCGCACCTGCTGTCATCAAACTGAGACAGCAACCTGAAATTGGAAAGACCGCCCCGATCGTTTCGCGGGCGGTTTTTTGCGTCTGGATCAAGTTGAAATGAGCCGGAAAATTAACACAGTCGTGTTCGATGTTGGCAAGGTGCTGTTTGAATGGGATCTGCGGCACTTGTTTGCAAAGCTGATCGACGATCCGCACGAACTCGATTGGTTCCTCGCTAACGTTGTGACGCCCGAGTGGCATTTCCAGCATGATGCAGGCCGCCCGCTTACCGACATGACGGCGGAGCTGGTCGCGCTTCATCCGGGCTATGCGCGGCATATCGAGGCCTATCGCACACGATTTAACGAAACCATCCCAAGACCGGTCCCGGGATCGCTCGAAATTGTCCACGAACTGGCCGAACCCGGCGTGCCGTTGTTCGCGATCACCAATTTCGGTGCGGAGTTCTGGGACATGTTCCGCCCGACGCAACCGATCTTCGATCTTTTCGGCGATATCATCGTCTCAGGCGTCGAAAAATTGGTGAAGCCCAATCCGGCGATTTACGCACTGGCGTTATGGCGATTCGGTTTGCAACCGGGCGA
>JANLRW010000216.1:0-8184 GCA_031361925.1 Sphingomonadales bacterium | reverse complement strand
CCGATTTGACCAGCCGTTGCAGCCCGGCGCGGCGACCGAGCTGAGCTTCAAAACGCAAATCTGGAACCGGGGCTTCCGCAACGGCTCGCCTGCTACCAACGTTGCGCTCAACGGAACATTCGTCAATAATTTCGAATTTGCGCCAATCATCGGTATGAACCGGCAGATGGCGCTGAAAGACCGCACCGTGCGCCGCCGTCAGGGGCTGCCCGCCGAATTGCGGCCTGCAAAGCTGGAGGACCAATCTGCGACGCGCGAAAATTATGTGGGCGCCGACTGGGTGGTGTCCGATATCACCGTCACCACCGATGCCGATCAGGTGCCGATTGCGCCGGGGCGCAAGGTCGCTGATGCGGCCAATGGTGGCCGCCGCACCGCACATTTCATCGCCACCGCACCGATCCTGAATTTCCTGTCGATTCAATCAGCGCGCTACAAGCTGACCGAGAAAATGCATAATGGCACCAAGCTGACGATTTATCATGACGCGAAGCATGAATGGAATGTGCCCAGAATGCTGGCCGCGCTGGAGGCGGGGCTGGATTATTATCAGGCCAATTTCGGGCCCTATCAGTTCGACCACGCGCGGATCATCGAATTTCCGGGCTATTCGGGCTTCGCGCAGGCTTTTGCCGGAACCATGCCTTATTCGGAAAGCATCGGTTTTGCCGCCGACGTTACCGATCCCGATGCGATAGATTATGTGACCTATGTCACCGCGCACGAGCTTGGCCACCAATATTGGGCGCATCAGGTCATTGGTGCCGACATGCAGGGCAATACGATTACATCCGAAACCATGGCGCAATATTCGGCGCTAATGGTGATGAAAAAGCTCTATGGCCGCGACAAGATCCGCCGGTTTCTAAAATATGAACTTGACCAGTATCTGGCCGGACGCAAAGGCGACGCGATTGAGGAGCTGCCGCTTATCCGCGTCGAGGATCAAGGCTATATCCACTACCGCAAGGGCGCAGTCGTCATGTATCTGCTTCAGGAACGGCTCGGCGAAGCTGCGGTCAACCGGGCGCTGGCGCGATTTATCCAGACCTGGAAATTCAAGGGGGCGCCCTACCATCGCTCGCTCGATCTGATTGCCGAGTTCCGCAAAGAGGCCAAAACGCCGCAGGATCAGGCGCTGATTACTGACCTGTTCGAACGGATTACGATCTACGATCTGAAAGCCAAGGAAGCCAAGTCGGTCAAAACCGCCGATGGCAACTGGCAGACCACGATCACCGCCGAGGCGAAGAAATATTATGCGGGCGGCAAGGGCGCAGAAAATGAAGCGGCGCTTTCCGAGCTCATTGAAATCGGCCTGTTCACTGCGCGCCCGGGGATCGGCGCGTTCGGCGCGAAAGATGTGATTTCGATTGCCCGCCAGACGGTCAAGGGCGGCAAACAGGTTATCGTCGTCAAGTCAAAGAAGAAGCCCGCCTTTGCCGGCATTGATCCTTATAATTTCTACATTGATCGCAACTCGGACGACAATGTGATTGAAGTCACCGGCTGAAGCAAAAAGGGCGGCCCAAAATTAGCCGCCCTTTTTATACTGCTCACTAAAGCGTTTGACAAACGTCTAGCGCACTCGCGGCCCGCCGAACGGCATGGGCGGGGGCGGACGGCGGACGCCGCGGGGCAATTGCGCCTGATAAGCACGGCCGCAATGCTCGACGCAATATGGAAAACCGGGGTTGACCGCGACACCGCAAAAATGGAAGTCCGCTTCGCCGGGGTGCCCCATCGGCCAGCGGCAAACGCGCTCGTTCAGATCGAGCAGCGACGTCTTGGTCGCCATTTCGGGGCTCGGCTTGGCTGGAACCAGACGACGCGGCGGGGCAGGCGGTATCGGGGCCTGTTGGTCGCCTGGGCCTTGGCGCATGAAACCGCCGGGACCGATTGAAACGATGCGCGGCATTGCGGTGGTCGCGCGTTCGGCCTGTGCTTCGGCGGTCGCGGGCGAACTTTCCATCGCGCGCGCCGCTGGTGCTGCCGGTGCCGCCATCCGCGGCTTCATCGGCGCGGTTGCTGCAACCGGCTTTGGAGGCGCTTTCTTCAGCCCCGTTTTTTTCTCCGGCTCGTTCGCCTTGACCGGCGATGGGCGCGACTTCAGCCCTAGCCGGTGCGCTTTGCCGATGACTGCATTGCGGCTGACACCGCCAAGCTCGTCAGCGATTTGACTCGCGGTCAGGCCCTTTTCCCAAAGGGTCTTCAATTGGTCGATCCGCTGGTCAGTCCAGGACATATTCGCTCCGATATTCTCTTCGATTATTACACCGACCGGCAATGTTGCTCGGGCGCGATTGCGCCTTGCGGTCGAAGCTGCAAGCCGATAGTCGATTGCGCGATGAGTATCCACAATAAAACACCGCACTCGGTAGATAGGGATGTGAGCGGCCAAGCGCAACTGCGGCAGGGCAGCTATGTCATTCGTAACGTCAACTGGATCGGCCTGCAAACGCTGTATATGAAGGAAGTGCGGCGGTTCTTTAAGGTCCAGTTGCAAACCGTCTGGGCACCCGCGCTGACTACGTTGCTCTATCTGATTATCTTTACCGTCGCGCTCGGCCGGGTGAAGCCAACGGTGCTGGGTGCGTCGTTCGCCGATTTTATTGCACCGGGGCTGATTATCATGGGCATGATGCAGAACGCTTTTGCCAATTCCAGTTTCTCGCTGCTCGTCGGTAAAATTCAGGGGACGATTGTCGATTACCTAATGCCGCCCTTGTCGAACGCCGAAGTGCTGGCGGCGCTGACAGGCGCGTCGGTCACCCGTGCGATTTTGGTCGGGGCTGCGATTTGGCTGGCGATGGTGTTCTGGCCGGGGGTGAATGTGACCCCGGTGCATCTATGGGCAGTGGTCTGGTTCGGGCTCATGGGCTCAACGATGCTGGCGCTGATCGGTGTGCTGACGTCGATCTGGGCCGAGAAGTTTGATCATGCCGCTGCGGTCGGCAACTTCATCGTCGCACCTGCCGCGCTGTTGTCAGGCACTTTTTATTCGGTCGATAAGTTGGCACCGGCATTCCAGATGGTCAGTCACGCAAACCCATTTTTCTATGCGATCTCAGGCTTTCGCTATGGTTTTATCGGCAGCGCCGACAGCCCGGTCGAATTTGGCGCGTGGTTATTGCTTGGCATCAACATAGCACTCGGCACTTTATGTTATTTGCTGCTGCGCTCAGGCTGGAAGCTGCGCGCCTAAACTTTGGTCTGATTGCGACGTATCTCACCTTGAAAACAAGGGAGACAACTGATGGTCGAGGTCGCATTGACCGCGCTTCATTTTCGCAGCCGCGATCTGCGGATCAAGCTAGAACGCGGCGTTGCATCGGAAATTGTCGCTGCGCGCGAGAAGCTCCGGCAATCGTTGGTCGAACTATATCATTTCGGCTATTGGCGCGAACAGCCCGACCTCTTCCGGAATTACATGCGCCTTTACCGCTCATGCCGCTGTCTGGACGTCAGCGTGCCGGTGTCCAGCTCTGTGCCTGACAAAATGGCCCGATACAGCCTTTGACCACAAGATTGCCCGACTTGCCCTTATATACGACCGAGCGATAAGTTTTGCCCGACTTGGGATCATAAATCTGGCCCTTCCATTCGTTCCCGGCTTCGGTGAAACCGGTCAAGATGTTCATGCCCAGTATCGTGCGGCTGCGTAGAGTCTTGTTCGGATTATTGATGTCCTTCGCGCCTGCGCCGGCTGGCGGCATCACCAAAAATTTCGCGATTTTGCCGCAAATCGTAGCGCCGCATTGATAGATTTCGACAACTCCATCCTTGCTTTGCGTCACCCATTTGCCGGTCACTGGCGCGGCGGCTTGGGCGGATACGGACATCGCTATTGCAGCAACCGAGCCAATCAACATTGAACGTGTAGACATGTGTTCTCCTCAAATCGTCACGCCGATGATAACGTGACATCGTTACAGCGCAATGCTTTTGCCTTTTTGTGACACGGTGCTAACCCACCGGACATGAACGAAATCATACTCTACGATTACTGGCGATCATCAGCCAGCTACCGCGTGCGCATCGTGCTCAATCTAAAAGGCGTGGAGTATGTCACAGTCCCCACCAGCCTGCTCGACGGCGCGCATAAAGCGCCGGAATATATCGCGCGTAATCCACAAGGCTTTGTGCCCATGCTCCACATCGATGGCCATGACCTGACACAGAGTATGGCGATCATCGACTATCTCGACGCCAATTATCATGACCCGAAAATGGTGTCGGGTGACCCGGCGATGCGCGCCAAAACCTTGGCGCAGGCGATGATAATCGCGGCGGATATTCACCCGATCAACAATCTGCGCGTGCTGCGATATCTGAAGGATAAGTTGGGGCAGGATCAGGCGGCGATTGATAACTGGTATCGCCACTGGATATTGGAAGGTTTCACAGCGCTCGAAGAAATGGCCCCCGAAGACGGCCTGTTCGGCAGCGATTTGCCCGATCTGGCCGATGTCTGCCTTGTCCCGCAAATGGCAAATGCGCGCCGTTTCGACACGCCGCTGGAGGCGTTTTCGAAACTGTTGCGGATTGACGCAGCGTTGACTCAAATGCCAGCGTTCAAGGCGGCGCATCCAGACAATGTCAAACCCGATTAATCGCCATTTTCTTATTGCCGGGGCATGTTTTCTACTGGCGCAGCCTTGCATCGCTCAGAACGAGGCTGAAGAGGAAATTGACCAAGAGTCGATAGCCGATTGTTTCGACTATTGCGGGCCGCTGATTGTCGAAGGGCAGCCTAGTCGTCGTATTCCGGCAAGTCTGGGTAGTAACCGATCTATAAGCATTACGGACGGTACCAGCATAGAAACAGCGCTGCGCGATGTTCCTGGCCTACAACAATTCCGCCGATCTGACTCGCGTTCGGCCAATCCTACGAGCCAGGGGGTCACGCTGCGCGGGCTCGGCGGCAACGCATCCAGTCGCGCGCTGGTGTTGCTTGATGGCGTGCCGCAGATGGACCCGTTTGGCGGCTGGATAAGCTGGACCGGGCTTGATGCAAGCGCAGCCGCATCGGCTATGGTCAGCAGCGGCGGCGGTTTTGTCCGTCAGGGGCAGGGCGCGATTGCAGGCGTAATCGAACTTTTCAGCGCCCGTGCCAATATCGGCAGCACCGGCGATCGCATGGCGTTCGGGCTGCATGGCGGCAGTTTTGGGACGGTTGGCGTCCGAACCGACGGACTTGTTGATGTCGGCGGCATCATCGTTCAATTTGCGGGCGAAGCCGAACGCAGCGACGGCTTCGCGCCGATTGTTGCCGCACAGCGTGGCCCTGCAGACGGTCGGGCGCCATATCAGCGACGCGGCGGTTCGCTTCGGTTGTTGCGGGCGTTGACTGATACGGTTGAACTACAGGCCAATTTGCGTAGTTGGAACGACCGGCGCAATCGCGGCACGGCTTTCTCCGACAACATTAATGAAGGTACAGATGCGAGTGTCCGGATTGTCGGCGTCGGCCCGGTCGAATGGTCGCTTCTCGGTTACTTTCAGGACCGAAATTTTGCGTCGCAATTCGGCAGTATCTCTACCGACCGGCGCATTGTTGCGCCCGTGCTCGATCAATACTCCGTTCCTGCAACGGGTTGGGGTGGGCGCGGTGAGATCGGCTTTGAACCGTTCACCAACGGACAACTAAAAATCGGCGCAGACTGGCGGCGGACCGAGGGCGAAACACGCGAGAATTTCTTTTTCACAGGACTGACGCCCGGCAGGAACCGGATCGCAGGCGGACAGACAGAAACTATCGGTGGTTTTGGCGAACTGGCAATCGAGCCGGTTTACCGCCTTAAATTTGCGTTATCTGGGCGGTTTGATCGCTGGCAAATCGAAAATGGCTTCCGGCGGGAAGTCAATATCGGCGGGGCGGTTCGGTCTGATGACCACTTCGCCAACCGCAGCGGCACCGAGCCGACCGCGCGCGTGGCATTCGACTGGAAGCTTTTCGAAAGCGGCATAACCGACGAAATACATTTTCGTGGAAGCGCGTTTACCGCATGGCGATTGCCGACGCTCAACGAGCTTTATCGACCGTTTCGGGTAGGCAACGATGCGACTGCTGCAAATGAAGCGCTTTCAATTGAGCGCGTGCGCGGTGCGGAACTTGGAGCAAGCTGGCGCAAAGGCGACTTCAGCCTTTCGGTGACTGGTTTTGCAAACCAGCTGAAAAACGCCATTGCAAACGTCACGCTAGGGCAGGGGCCAGGAAATTTTCCGGGCGTTGGTTTTGTAGCGGGCGGCGGGACGTATCGGCAGCGGCGCAATTTGGGTGCGATCATTTCGCGTGGGTTTGAATTGGATGCATCACTGGCATTGTCAAACGAAACGCGCGTTAGCCTTGGTTATGCCTTTGTCGATGCAAAGATACGCGCATCGGGTGCGGCGGCGTTGCTCGACGGATTGCGGCCCGCGCAGGTGCCACGTCATTTCGGCCGGGTGACTGTCGCGCATGAGGGCGAAAAACTCTCTGCCGATGCGACGCTGCGATATCTTGGTTCGCAATATGAAGATGATTCGAACATCCGAATTCTCGACGAGGCACTGACCGCTGATGTCCGGCTGTCTTATGCCGTCAGTCCTGATGTCAGCGTGGAATTGCGCGGAGAAAATGTGCTGGATGCGCGCGTCGAGGCTGCTATTTCGGGCGTCGGCGTTATCGAACGTGCCAACCCACGCACGCTGTGGCTTGGCCTCAGCTGGAAAGTTAAATAGCGACGGTCGGCATGTCTGAACCCAAACTCACCCTCAGCGAATTTCTGCCCTATCAGCTTTCGATTACCTCGAACGCGGTTAGCGACTTGATCGCACGCAGCTATCAAGGCCGTTTTGGTCTTAAGATCCCTGAGTGGCGGGTGATGGCGGTGCTGGGGGAGCGGGCGTCGGCGACGCAACGCGAACTGGGTGAGGCGACCGCAATGGACAAGGTTACCGTCAACCGCGCGTCGAAGGCATTGGTGGATCGCGGGCTATTGGGTCGCGCCCCGAACGAGACCGACGGCCGCTCGCATCACCTCGCGCTGACTGCGGTGGGCCGCGAACTGTATGACCAGATCGTGCCGCTAGCGCTTTGTGTAGAGGCTGAACTGGAAAAGGCGCTGGACGCAGACGATGTCAAGGCGCTGGTCCGGATAATGGACAAGCTGCGCGCACAAGCGGCAAACCTAGAAGGTAATTTTGATTAAGCGCGTTGACCTAGAAATCGGTTTTCCGGCTGCGCTGAAACAGCTTGACTTTGAGCAAATGTTCTTGTAATGTTCCATTGTTGATCAAGGATAAACTGTCAGGGGCAAGTCAGCTGAAAGTCCACTTGGCAAAACTGGTTTCATTTGATACTAAATTAGGGCGAATCTTCGATTTCGTGTCAAAAGTGTCAAAAGTGGGAAGCCTGTAATGACCGACTTGTTTGAAAACCCCCTCGGCCTCGACGGCTTTGAATTCGTCGAATTCTCCGCCCCCGAAAAAGGCCTGCTCGAACCGGTTTTCGCCAGTATGGGCTTCACGCATATTGCGTCACACCGCTCGAAATACGTGCATCTGTGGCGGCAGGGCGAGATCAACCTGATCGCCAATTACGAGCCGCGCAGTCCCGCTGCATATTTTGCCGCCGAACACGGCGCCTCAGCCTGCGGCATGGCGTTCCGTGTCAAAGACGCTGCCGCCGCTTACAAGGAAGCGCTCGAACGCGGCGCGGAGCCGGTCGAAAGCAAGACCGGCGTGATGGAACTGCGTATCCCCGCGATCAAGGGCATCGGAGGCGCATTCATTTATCTGGTCGACCGCTATGCAACGCTCGATAACCCCGACGCGCTCTCGATTTACGATATCGACTTCGAATATTTGCCTGGCGTGGACCGTAATCCCGTCGGCGCGGGCTTCCAGAAAATCGACCACCTGACGCATAATGTCTATGGTGGCCGGATGGCGCATTGGGCGAACTGGTATGAGCGGATCTTCAACTTCCGCGAAATCCGCTTTTTTGATATCAAGGGCGAATATACCGGCCTCACATCGAAAGCGATGACTGCGCCCGACGGCAAAATCCGCATTCCGCTCAACGAAGAGGGCAAGGCCGGCGGCGGGCAGATCGAGGAATATCTGCGCGCCTATAATGGCGAAGGTATCCAGCATATTGCTTTTATTTGCGACGATTTGCTCGGCTGCTGGGATAATCTC
>JANLRW010000134.1:0-5821 GCA_031361925.1 Sphingomonadales bacterium | reverse complement strand
CACTGCACTTGGCGCGATACCGTTATTGGGCGACGCTTTCGACCTTGTGTTCCGGTCAAACAGCAAGAATTTGCGGATCATCAAGAAGCATCTCGATAAGCATCATCCAGGAACAAGGGTGATAGATGTTTAACGGCCGCGCCAGATTTTGACTTCTGCCTTATCGGGAGCGCCTTGGGTGAAAGCCGGGCAACGACGCGGTTTCATATCCTTGCCCAAGCAAATCCGCACCTCCTGCAACCAGCCGCGGTCATTGGTTTTCGCGCGGATGGCATCTGCAGGCAAGCCTTCGTTGATATCAGCGAATGCCCCCGCCAACCCCGCAGCATTCAATGGCTTGCGCGATAGCCGGTCAATGTCGGGAAATTCGATTGCCCTGAACAAAAGCTTCGCCGCACCGAAATAGGTTTCTGGTTTCCGCGCCATACAGGTTCCGTGCTTGGCCCATTCGTGCTGGAGCAGCTGAACCGACGGCGTCATGCAGATATTGTCCGCCACGACCTTTCGCGACAACACGCCGACGCTACGACAATATTGCGGATAGTTCGGACCCTTCGCCTCCGGCCAGAGCCCGTGCAACACAAAGCCGAAATCGCCGATCTCGCCCGAACATTGCAACCGCATTTCAGGGTCATTTTCGCGGCCTTTGCAATATTCCCGGCTCCAGCTGACCGCCAAGATATAGCCATCAGTCGGTGTTCGGCGGACCTGGCCGGGCTCAGGCAGTTCAAGCACGGGACGCGGCAGGCTCTTGGGCGCTCGGCATTGCCAGGCTTGGGCGCTGGCGGTCGGATGCGGTGGGGAAATAATCGCCAAACCAGCGATCACAGCCCCCGCACCTAATAAGCCACGACGCATCACCATTTATGCAGCCCCTTGGTGACAGCAAAGCAGAACATCACACGATGTTTATGTGGATTTCAACCATGCGACGGCGTCTGGCTTAAACAGCATATACACCGCCGCCGCCTGCAATACGGTCGTCAGCAATGCCCCGACCAATCCGATTGTCCCGTTCATGGCCAACATGGCTCCGAACGAGAACAGCATCGAGATTAGACCCAATACGAACAAGACAACCAAAACCCACTTGGCGATGTTGCTCCCGCGTTTCGCGATGAAATACCACAGCAAGAGTGGTATGGCGAAGCCAATCAACATTGTTGAAATCAAAAACCCACTGCCAAGACCCGATGCGGCAACGGCTGGATCATTGGCCATATAGGCCTGCGTCGAACTCCAGTTAATCACGGCGTTGACAAGGCCGACGACAAGCGCACCCAAATAAAGACGCTCAAACATAATGATTGATTCCGGACGCATTTCACTTCCCCTCTCTTCGGTCTAGGTTCGCGAAGCTAACCCTGTTGCGTAAAACCAGCAACCAAATACCGCAAATGTCATATTGGAACAAAATCCAACCCGATGTCCGCTGCCGGTGCGCTTTGTGTCAAGCGACCGACCGAAATATAGGTGACGCCGGTCTGGGCCTTGGCGTGGATAGTTTCGAGCGTCACGCCCCCGCTGGCCTCGGTGGGCACCCGGCCCGCAACCAGCGCCACTGCCTCGGTTAATTCTGCAACATCCATATTATCGAGCAGCAGATGCGTGGCTCCTGCGGCTAACCCCGGTTCGATTTGGGCAATCCGGTCTACCTCGAGGATGATCCGCTCGACCCCAGCGTGCTTTGCCCGCCGCACCGCTTCTGCAACGTCGCCTGAGACCGCCACATGATTGTCCTTGATCATCGCCGCGTCCCAGAGGCCCATTCGGTGGTTTGTCGCGCCGCCCATCCTTGTCGCGTATTTTTCGAGCACCCGCAGGCCGGGAATCGTTTTGCGGGTATCGAGCAAAATGCAACCTGTGCCCGAAATTGCATCGACATACCTGCGCGTGATGGTGGCAATCCCCGACAGATGCTGCGCGGTGTTGAGTGCTGAACGCTCTGCCGTCAGCATCGCCCGCGCATTGCCGCGAAGCCGCATCAGATCGGTTCCGGCAGGCACCGAAGCGCCCTCTTCGATCAGCACCTCAATATCCATATCGGGGTCAAGATGACGGAAAAACGCGGCCGCAACCGGTAAACCCGCCACCACAACCGGATCGCGGCTATCCATCACCCCGGCAAAGTGCATGTCGGCGGGGATGACGCTTTCCGAAGTCACGTCGCGCCCGGTCGGTCCCAAATCCTCCGCCAAAGTGGCAATGACGAAGGCTGCGAGATCGAAATTTTGCAAGCTGAAGCTCATGCCAAAACCCTCAGAAAACCGTGCAAGTTCACAGTCAATTGCATGAATTTTTTTGGGGAAGATTCGCTGGAAGTTATCATCGCGCCAGCTAAGCCAAAGCATGGCTTGTAGGAAAGCGGAAAATGGGGCGGCAACGATAGCCGCCGCCCCGTCGTCCTTTATGGCTTCACAACCACCTCAACCCGCCGGGCTTCGGCAGCGGTCACCGCTGAATCGGTTGTTGCCGCCGGTTTTTCTAGATTGATTGCAGTCGCCGGAATGCCAGCACCTTCCAGCGCCTTGGCGACGCCTTGTGCGCGCTTTTTGGAAAGCGCCGCATTGAGCGCCGCATTCCCCGTCGGATCATTATACCCCGACACCGCAATCTTCGCCGCAGGGTTTTTGGCCATGTAGGCCTTCAACGCCGTCGAAGCCGTTGCCAGGTCATTGGTCACCGCCGACTTGCCTGTGTCAAAATAGACGGTCAGCTTGGGCCGACCACCGATTTCGCCAGCGACGACACCGGCACCTTGGGGCGGTGCCGGCTGCGCTACGGTGGCTTCGGTTCCTGCCACCGCTGTATTGCTCGCGTCGCCATCGACAGGAGCGGTATCCGGCGTTGCGGCGGCCGTTGTTGACGGCTCGCTGACGTCGACCTCTGTCGGCTTGCTGCACGAGCGCAGCACGAAGAACAGCAAAAGTGCTAGCAACGCAGCGAGCAACAGCCATTTGAGCCAACCAAGCCCGCCACCGCCGCTGTCATCGGCATCATTGTCATAGTTCGAATAAGCGGCAACGGGTTCAGCCGGAGGTCCCGGCACCGGGTCGGGCACGGGCACCGGATCAGGTGTAGGGGCAACAGCTGCCATCCCTGCGCCGGCCAAGCCAACACCGGTAAGCCCCGCCGCCGCCAGTGGCGCGGCCGATGCTGCGCCTGAAACGCCGCCAAATATGCTCAGCAAGCCGAAATGCTCGGCCAGCAGATAATAGACCGTGACGCGGTTCTTGGTGCGGTCTTCCTTCATCACCTGACCCACCGCGATGACAGCATCGTCGAGGTCGGCATCGCTGTGGACAAGGCCCAGCTTTTTCTTCAGATAATTTTCGCGGACCAGCTCGCGTTCTTTTTTGTCCGACATTGCAACCAGCGAACTGTCGCGGCTCTGCAGTGCAATCCCGCAATATTTGACAATCGCGCCGACGACGCCTTCATCCGCGTTGGCCGCATATTTGCGGACATCTGCTAACCAATCTTCAGCCATTACCCATTCCTCCACTTTAGAGCATCAGCGACCCGCTGTGCTTTCGGTATTATATCCGGCAAACACGGCCAGAATGTAACTCTGGCAGCGACAAGCCTATGGACATGGGTGTCGAGTGCAAGCGGAACTGCTCTCCCGCGACTCGAATTTTATAAGTTTATACAATCTGTTCTGTGAGGATGCACGGGTTTATGATTCAAACATCGCGGGTATTGCTTGGACTGTGGGATTCTCATAAGAAATGACGTGGATATCGAGTTTGATGCGGACAAAGGCGAGGTAGACTGCTTCAAACGCCGACTGCCGTTGGCTTTTAGCAAGTGGTTTGCCGATCCTTTTATAGCCCTATCGCCGACCATCCGTATTGGCGATGAGGAAGATCATTGGAAAGCGATAGATATGGTCGATGGCAAACTTTATAAGGCCCTCCATGTCTGGCGTGAGGACGTTATACGAATGATTTCAGTGAGGCGAAGCAATGCGAGTGAACGAAGAGAATATAATAGCGATCCCAGCGGACCCGAATGATCCGGAAGATCGCGATATCAGTGTGGCCGGATTGAAACGCGGTCGGATGGGTCGGCGTTTCCGCATCCTGCGCCACAAGCTCGACCTGACGCAGAACAAGTTTGCGCAAACTTATGGCATCCCGCTGAACAGCCTGCGCCAATATGAAATAAGCCGCTACATGCCGCCACCTGCGACAAGGGCTTATCTTAAGGTGATTGAAGCTGAACCGGAAGTGGTGAAGCGGGTGATGGCGGGGTAACTTATGCGATACGCACGGTTCTTAGCGGCACTGGTCGGAGCTGGCGTTATATCAACGCCAATTGCCGCTCCCGCCAGAAGTAACAGTGTAAACGTACAGTTTTCTCAAGGGCTAAACGAGCTCACAAGGACGAGCGAAATCCACGATCCGCTCAATTTTCAGCGGCTGTTGAAAGTTGAGCTAAAAAACGCTCACAAATGGTCGGACCAGCCCAACGGTACACACCGATGGGCTCGGTGGCGCTCACCAAGAAACGCTTTGGGAATTTTAGAAGTCGTATTTAACGACACCGCAATGGGTGCCGACACCGAGAACAACTTCATCAATCAAGAAGTGAGCTTCAGCGCAGATTTTTTGCTTTCAGGCAAGCCTTGTTTGCGCGTTGCGGACATAGAACGTGGTTTTGTAATGCATGCACAATTCAGTAACGTCGTTTTTATGCCGCCTCAACTTCATGGCCCAATTCAGCCTTTCAAGCCCACACGACCTGACAAGCGTTTCTCGTTTCTCAACGTAAAAAATGCTGCTGGATATCCGGTTACTATTTCCCTGCAAGTGGATCGGCTCGGAAGCAATGGGTGCCTTCGTGCAATCGGATTGCAATCTACAAGGCCTTACGTACCGAACTAGGACAGCGATCTCTAATCAAGCCCGCCCCAAATCGCCCTTGCCGACGGTCCCGCTCGCCATTTCCAGCATCCGGTCCAGACTCTTCTTCGCGGCGACCCGCACCCCCTCGTCCATCTCGATTTGCGGGGTCAGGTCGCGGAGCGCCAGATACAATTTCTCCATCGTGTTGAGCGCCATATAAGGGCAGATGTTGCACGTGCAGTTGCCGTCGGCTCCCGGCGCGCCGATAAAGTTCTTGGTGGGCTCGGCCTTTTCCATCTGGTGGATGATGTGCGGTTCGGTGGCGACGATCAGCGTGTCGCCTTCGAGCGTTTTGGCGAATTGCAGGATACCGCTGGTCGAGCCGACATAATCGGCGTGGTCGATGATATGCGGCGGGCATTCGGGATGCGCGGCAACGGGAACGCCGGGATGCTTCGCTTTGAGTTTGAGCAATTCGGTTTCCGAAAACGCCTCGTGCACGATACAGACGCCGGGCCAGAGCAGCATTTCGCGGTTAAATTTGCGGGCAAGGTAACCACCGAGATGGCGGTCGGGGCCGAAGATGATTTTCTGTTCGGGCGGGATTTTCGCTAGAATCGTCTCGGCGCTGGAGGATGTCACGATGATGTCGGACAGCGCCTTCACCTCGGCCGAGCAGTTGATGTAGGTGAGCGCGATATGGTCGGGGTGCTTTTCGCGGAAGGCCTTAAACTTGCCGGGAGGGCATGAGTCTTCGAGGCTGCACCCGGCGGCCATATCTGGCAGGATGACGGTCTTTTGCGGGCTGAGAATTTTTGCGGTTTCGGCCATGAATTTGACCCCGCAAAAGGCGATGACATCGGCGTCGGTTTCGGCTGCGCGCTTGCTGAGTTCGAGGCTGTCGCCGACAAAATCGGCGAGATCCTGAATCTCGGGCTTCTGGTAATAATGCGCAAGGATGACGGCGTTGC
>JANLRW010000156.1:0-3816 GCA_031361925.1 Sphingomonadales bacterium | reverse complement strand
GCGCCGGGTTCCATGCCGGTCAGCGCTTCTGACAGCGACCACTGCGTTGGCGAACCGCGCCTGCCGTAAAAGAAGCGGCCATCTTCATTGGTTGATTTACCAGCCTCCAGGGCGGCGACGGTATCATAAAGATGTGTGCTGGCGCGCCAGACGGGAGCATTGACAACAGGTCCCGTCAGCGCCTTGTCGCGCCCGCCGGTTACTATCTGCGTTGCTGGTTTGTGCGGTTTGTCAGAACTCAAGCCGCACCTTGGGCTTTGGGCGCGTCCTTATCGAGGCCCCATTCGGACCAGCTACCGTCATACAGCGCAACGTCGGTCTTGCCAGTCAGCCGTGCGCCAAACAGGACGACAGCGGCGGTCATGCCCGAGCCACAGGTCGTGATCATCGGCCTGTCGAGATCGACCCCTGCCTCATTGAAGGCCGAGACGAGATCGTCGCCGCGCTTCCAAGTGCCATCGGCGTTATAAAGGTTGCCATACGGCAAGTTACGGCTGCCGGGGATATGGCCCGATGCCATCTCGGGGCGCGGCTCCGCCTCTTCGCCTGTAAACCGGCCAGCGCCCCGTGCATCGACTACTACCGCATCTTTGCTGTGCAGATTGGCGAGCAGGTCGGCTTTGGTCTTTACGCCCTTGTCGTCCTGCCAGACGGTGAAATGGCGGTGGCGCAGCGCGGGCTTGCCAGTTTCGAGCGGACGGCCCTCGGCCTTCCATTTCGCAATGCCACCATCGAGGATCGCGACATCGTGCGCGCCAAATAGGGTCAGCATCCACCATGCGCGGGTTGCCGATTTGAACGGGCTGTCGTCATATACCACAATCCGGCTGCCATCGCCCAACCCCAGCGACTGCATCCGGCTGGCAAATTTTTCAGGTGGCGGCAACGTGTTGGGCAGGCTGCTGTTGCTGTCGGCGAGTTCTTCCAGATCCATGAATACCGCACCTGCAATATGCCCGCCCTCATATTCGGCCGCCGCATTGCGACCCGCATCGGGCATGAACCACGTCGCGTCCACAATCCGTAAATCGGACGCGCCTTGTTCTTTCGCCAGCCATTCGGTGGTTACCAGTAAATCCATGATTGTTCGTCCCTTACCCGTTTTTGCGGCGCATTCTATGTGACACGCTGATTCTTGTGCAGCGCAAGATAATCAGCTTTTTCGCCCTAGTCGAGCCTTTCCAGAAATTGCTTTGCCGATGCCCGAAGCGCAACTTTATCGGCGTCGTCCATCCGGTCCCAATTCTTATATGGCATCGCCATCCGCACATTGCCGCGCAGCTTACCTTCGTTTCGCGCCATAAAATCCCAATATAGCGCGTTGAATGGGCAGGCATCGGGGCCGGTACGCTGCTTCACATCATAACGACATGAACTGCAATAGTTGGACATGCGGTTGATGTAGGCACCGCTCGACGCATAAGGCTTTGACGCCAGCATCCCGCCATCGGCAAACTGGCTCATGCCCAATGTGTTGGGCAGTTCGACCCATTCATAAGCATCGGCATAAACCGCCAGATACCATTCATGCACCTGGCGCGGCTCGACGCCTGCGATCAATGCGAAATTGCCGGTAATCATCAACCGTTGGATGTGGTGGGCATAGGCGTGTTCGAGCGTTTGGCCGATCGCCTCGCTCATGCAGTGCATATCGGTTTCGCCGGTCCAGTAGAATGATGGCAGCGGGCGGCTCGCGCCCAATTCGTTCCGCTCGACATAGTCTGGCCCAGCCAGCCAATAGATACCGCGCACATATTCGCGCCAGCCGATGATCTGGCGGATAAAGCCCTCGGCTGCGTTCAGCGGCACTTTGCCCGCCTCATATTGCGCCTCCACCGCACGGCACAGTTCGAGCGGGTCCAGCAGACCCGAGTTGATATAAGGCGACAAAATCGAATGCCATAGAAATGGCTCGCCGGTGAGCATTGCATCCTGATAGTCACCGAACATCGGCAGGGCATATTCCAGGAAATACGCTTGCTGCTGCAACGCATCGTCGCGGGTAACAGCAAAGCCGAAACTGGCGGTGCGGCCGATATTGTCGGGGAAGCGCGCCTCCACCATCTTGGTGACTTCGCGGGTGAGAGCATCGGGTGCAAAGCGCAATGGCTGGGGCACGTCCAAGCCGTGCTTGGCCGGTTTGCGGTTCTCGCTGTCAAAGTTCCACTGGGCACCGACAGGTTTGTCGCCGTCCATCAGTAACCCCGATTTGCGGCGCATATCGCGGTAGAAAAACTCCATCCGTAATTGCTTGCGGCCCTCTGCCCATTCTTCGAACTCCGCGTGCGATGCCAGAAACCGGTCATCGGGCAGGACGCTTACCGGCATATCAAAGCGGTCGCACCAGCTGTCGATCATCGTTTTGACCCGCCATTCGCTTGGCTGGGTTACGCGTATCGAGCTTGGCCTGTGGCGTTCAATGGCGCGGGCCAGCTCGCCAGTGAAGCTGCCGCCGTTGTCCGGGTCGTCTAACCTGACATAGTCGACCGCCCATCCCGCGTTTCGCAAAGAGTTGGCATGGTGACGCATGGCCGACAAAATGTAGACGAGCTTTGCTTTGTGATGACCAACATAGGTTGTTTCTTCGTCCACTTCGACCATCATGACTGTGCAGGCAGTTTTGTCTTGGTCCGACAATGACGACAGATCGTGGCTAAGTTGGTCGCCAAGGACGGGGATGAGTGTTCGCATACCTCGTGCTTTAGCCAGCAACGATTTGCACTGCCATACGGGTTTTTAGGCGGATAGTGGCCGTTGCCCTAGGTTTGCAAAACTGCGCGGGCCCCGGTCAAGTCGCAGCGGTCCCATTTTCGGTGCTGGCGGGTCGGCCTCACGCCCGATCATGCAAGCAATCCGCGCCACTTCGACTCCGTCTGCATTGGCCCCGTGATATGATAGATTGGCGACCATGATCGGGACTAACAGTTGCCGATCACCGACCGCGAAGCTCCCCATGTCGGCTAGCGGCACCGACAGTTCAATGGCCATGCCGATGCGCTCGCCAGCCGCAGCGTCACCCAGTGGCTCAGGCTTAACATTGTTGCTGGTTGCATGAAAGGCTTGGATATCCTGATCTTGCGCGGCACTAGCGGAAACCAGCCCAACGCGCAGCTCCATAGCATGTGCCGACGCATCGCCGTGGTTGACCAGCCGGAGCTGGCCTTTGACGGTAAGCATGCTGACGCTCAAGATCGCTTTTTCGGGAATGAAATCGAGGGTGATATTGGGGTTTTTCGGCTCTTTCCTGTATTCGGGTGCAGCCGCCGAAGTCATCGGCTGGAACGTTGGAACAGTCTCCACAGGCTGCGGCCTAGCGACCGGCTCTTGATAAGCTGCGTGATCGTGCTGCTCAGACTTGCGTCGCCGTCTGAACCACCATCCGGCTATCAACAACAACACAAGCAGACCTAGTCCGCCCGCAATTTGCCAATATGGCATGAAGGTCGGTAACGGTTTTGCGGCCGGTTCGGCTTCGGCAGTGGCGGCCTCCGGAAAGTCGCTGCTTTCTTCTGGCGTCGGAACAACAGGCTCGGGTTCGGTGGCAACCGTTGCCGTTTCCGTGGTTTTTGGCGGTTGTTCGGCGCGCTGGGGGGTCGGTTGCGGGCGTGCTTGTGCAGGTTCGCGCTCCGGGATTGTGGGGACGACAGGCGGCGGCGTAGCTGCGGCGCGCAATGCCGGCTGCTCAGGTTGTGGTTGTTGTGGCGCGGCGCGCTCGGGATCGAGCCGGAAATCACGCAATTCGGGCGGCGTTTCCGGGAGTGCCTCTTGCCCGAACGCCGCATTACCAGCCATCCAAAGGGTCAGCATGGCGACAAC
>JANLRW010000152.1:0-11311 GCA_031361925.1 Sphingomonadales bacterium | reverse complement strand
GTGCCGCATAATGTGTTCAAGGATCGCGGCGGGCGGCTGGACGCCAATACGCTTATCATCCGCCTGCAGCCGGAGGAATATGTGCGGCTGCTGGTGATGGCGAAGGAGCCGGGGCTTGATCGCGGCGGCATCACGTTGCAGGAAGTGCCGCTTGATTTGTCGCTCACCACTGCCTTTGCAGGGTCGCGCCGACGGATTGCTTATGAACGGTTGCTGCTCGACCTGATCGAAGGCGACCAGACCTTATTCGTTCGCCGCGATGAGGTTGAAGCGCAGTGGAAATGGGTCGACGCGATCCGCAGCTTATGGAAAGCGACGGGGCTGAAGCCCAGAAATTACGGAGCAGGAAGCTGGGGCCCTAATGCGGCGATTGCGCTCGCCGAACGTGACGGGGTGAGCTGGCATGAGTGATTTGCACGACACCGTAGAAGAAGTAACCGCGCGGGTTATTGAGAGGTCAAAACCGGGTCGCGTGGCATATTTAGACCTGATCGCGCGCCAACGCGACGCAGGCGTCAACCGGACCGCGCTGAGTTGTGGGAACCTCGCGCACGGCTTTGCCGCCAGCGGCGAGGACAAGCCCGCCATTCGCGGCGGTAAGTCGATGAATATCGGCATCGTCAGTGCGTATAACGATATGCTGTCGGCGCATCAGCCCTATGGCCGTTACCCCGAGCAGATGAAGCTGTTTGCCCGCGAAGTCGGTGCGACCGCGCAGGTCGCGGGCAGCACGCCAGCGATGTGTGACGGCGTGACGCAGGGGCAGGATTCGATGGAATTGTCACTGTTCAGCCGCGATGTGATCGCGATGAGCACCGCAGTCGGGCTTTCGCACGGCATGTTTGAAAGCGTTGCGATGCTCGGGATTTGTGACAAGATTGTCCCAGGGCTGCTGATTGGCGCGCTTCGTTTCGGCCATTTGCCGACGATACTTGTTCCAGCAGGACCGATGCCGTCGGGTCTCGCGAATAAGGAGAAGCAGCGCATTCGGCAGTTGTTCGCCGAGGGCAAGGTTGGCCGGGCCGAATTGCTCGAGGCCGAGGCTGCCTCCTACCACGGCGCTGGCACCTGCACATTTTATGGCACCGCCAATTCGAACCAGATGATGATGGAAGTGATGGGCCTCCACATTCCCGGCGCGGCTTTCGTCAATCCGGGTACCAAATTGCGCACCGAACTGACTCGCGCTGCGGTGCACCGGCTGGCTGAAATCGGCTGGGAGGGCGACGATTACCGCCCGTTAGGGCTGTGCGTCGATGAAAAGGCCATCGTCAACGCCTGTGTCGGCCTGATGGCCACAGGCGGATCGACCAACCATGCGCTGCATATTCCGGCGATAGGACGGGCGGCGGGCATCATTATAGACTGGGAGGATATGGACCAGCTGTCATCGGCGGTGCCGTTGATCGCCCGCATCTATCCCAACGGCTCGGGCGATGTGAACCATTTTCATGCTGCGGGCGGCATGGGCTATGTTATCCGCGAATTGTTGGGCGCGGGGTTGCTGCACAAAGATATCATGACTGTCGCCGCCGATGACCTTGCAGCTTATGCGCAGGAACCGGCGGTCGACGGGGAAAAGCTGGTCTGGCGCGATGCTCCGGCGGAAAGCGGCGACGAGGCTATGCTGCGCCCGCCATCCAACCCCTTTCTCGCCGATGGCGGGATGCGGTTGGTGCGGGGCAATCTGGGCCGTGCGACCTTCAAGACCAGCGCGGTCGATCCGGCGCGTTGGACCATCGAGGCGCCGGTGCGCGTTTTCCACGACCAGAATGATGCCCTTGCGGCGTTCAAGGCAGGAGAGCTCGAATGCGATGTGATCATTGTTGTGCGCTTCCAAGGTCCGGCGGCGAACGGGATGCCAGAACTGCATAAACTAACCCCGCCGATGGGCGTGTTGCAGGACAAAGGCTTTAAGGTAGCCTTGTTGACCGATGGCCGCATGTCGGGCGCATCGGGCAAGGTGCCTGCCGCAATCCACCTGACCCCTGAGGCCGCAAAAGGCGGTCCGATAGCGAAGCTGCAGGATGGCGATATCGTCCGTCTGTGCGCCACCCTTGGTAGCATCGAAGTGCTGGTGGACGATGCCGAATGGGCGGCGCGGATGCCGGTGCCAATGCCCGCGCATCATGTCGGCACCGGGCGCGAATTGTTTGCGATGATGCGCATCCACGCCGACGAAGCAGAAAAGGGCGGCTCTGCAATGCTGGCGCTGGCCGGACTATGACCCAGATCGTTTCGGTCGATATCGGTGGCACACATGCGCGCTTTGCTCTTGCAGAGGTTGACGGCGGGCGTGTCGTCCATTTCGGCGAGGCTGTTACGCTGAAAACCGCAGAGCACGCCAGTTTTCAAACCGCTTGGGAAGAATTCGGGCGGATTAGCGGACAGGCACTCCCCAAGGCGGCCGCCATCGCCATCGCTGGACCGGTCGATGCCGATGTCATCAAGCTTACCAACAACCCGTGGATCATCCGCCGTTCGCTCGTCTGCGAAAAGTTGAGTGTCGATAGCTTTGTGATCGTCAATGATTTTGGTGCGGTCGGCCATGCGGTGGCACAAGTCACTGACGAGCATTTCCTCCATCTCACCGGCCCCGAAACGCCATTGCCGCCGACCGGCACTGTGAGCATTATCGGTCCGGGCACGGGCCTCGGCGTGGCACATGTCTGGCGTGGTGAGGGCGGCTATCACGTCCAAGCGACCGAGGGCGGGCATATCGACTTCGCGCCACTGGATGCCATCGAGGATGCCGTGCTGGCCCGGTTACGCAAGCGGTACCGACGGGTTTCAGTCGAACGCGTGGTCGCTGGTCCAGGTATTTCCGATATTTACGAAACGCTGGCATCGATCGAGGGCCGCGCTGTCCAGCAGCTCGACGACAAGACAATTTGGCAACTGGGGACGTCTGGTGAGGATAGCCTCGCAGCTGCCGCCATAGACCGATTTTGCCTGTCGCTGGGCAGCGTCGCAGGTGACATCGCTCTGGCACAGGGTGGCTCGGCCGTGGTGATCGCGGGCGGTCTGGGTCTGCGCATCAAGGACACGCTCGTCCGGTCAGGCTTTGCCGAACGGTTTCGCGCCAAGGGCCGGTTCGAAGGTCTGATGGCTGCGTTGCCGGTTAAACTCATCACCCATCCGCAGCCCGGCCTGTTTGGCGCAGCCGCCGCGTATGCACAGGAACACAGCGCATGAAACCCATCGAAACGATCATGCGCACCGCGCCGGTCATCCCAGTGCTGGTCATAGAGAACGTCGCTTACGCCCGCCCGATTGCCGAGGCTTTGGTCGCGGGCGGCCTGCCTGTGCTGGAGGTGACACTGCGCACCGCCGCTGCACTCGACGTCATCGCCGAAATGAAAAAGGTCGACGGTGCTATTGTCGGAGCGGGGACTGTTGTGGACATCCCCGGCCTCGAAAGTGCAATTGCGGCGGGCGCGGAGTTCATCGTGTCGCCCGGCCTGACCGAAAATCTGGGTAAAGCTGCGGTTGAAAAGGGGATTCCGTTCCTGCCAGGCATTGCCAATGCAGGTGATATTATGCGTGGCCTCGACTTGGGCCTCACCCACTTCAAATTCTTTCCCGCCACGGCCAATGGCGGGCTTCCCGCGCTTAAGTCGTTGATTGGCCCGTTCGGCCAGTGCAAATTTTGCCCGACCGGCGGGATTAAACAGGAAACCGCTGCCGACTGGCTGGCTGTTACAGAAATTTTATGTGTTGGCGGAAGCTGGCTAGTTGGTAAAGGGACGCCTGACGTTGCAGCGATTGAAGCTGCAGCGCGCGCCGCAGCGGCGCTTAATCACTAACGGAGCGCGTCATGGCCGAAGAAATCGAATATTGGGAATTTGATGCGGCCGAAGACCTCATCGAGGCAGTCGTCGGCGATGTTAGCTTCATCATCGAAAGCGCGCTCGATGCGCGCGGGCAGGCTCTGGTCGCGTTTCCCGGCGGATCGACGCCTAAACCGATTCTAGAAAAACTTGCTCAAGCCAATATCCGTTGGAAAAACGTCACAATCATCCCCACCGATGACCGCTTGGTGCCTGTCGATAATCCACTCTCCAACGTCGCGATGATCGCCAAGATTTTTATCCCTAAAGGCGCGCGCGTCATCCCGATTACCAGTGAGGCAGCTGACCATCATCTGGCTGGCAGCGCGGCCAACGCACGGCTGGCCGACCTGCACTGGCCGCCTGACCTTGTGTGGCTTGGCATGGGTAGCGACGGCCACACTGCTTCAATATTCCCCGGACCGGATATGGAAGCTGCGCTGAGTGCGGGGACTGACGTCCGTGCGGTTGGCGTGGCGCCTGATCCTTTGCCGCCCGAAGCGCCGGTCAATCGCGTGACACTCACCGCATCGGCGATCGCGGCTGCGCGGACAACGATGTTGGTGATATCAGGGGCGGAAAAGCGCAAAACGCTGGACAGCGCAATCGAGCAAGGAAAGAAATCCAGCTATCCGATTGGGCAGATCCTCGAAAAAATCACTGTTCCCGTCGATGTTTACTGGCTCGAAGGATAGAGTTAGAGGCGCCGAAGTTTGCTGGCCGGGACCGTCTGGTTCAGCTTTTTCAAATAGCTGGGCATATCGGGTTCAACGGAGCTAGCGGGCTTGCGCGCATCCTTTGGGTTGATCGGGTGATCAAACGCGATTCCCACGCGACCCTCGGTAACCCACGCGACATGGCCGGTAATCCAGCCAATGCTGCGCAGATTGATTTCTACGCGTTCGCCGCGTGCAACGCGCAAGGGCGCTTCAGCCATCAATCCGCCCGCCGAGAGATTGCGGATGCGGACCTCGTTTTCGATCTTGGAGCTCGAAAACCGTAATATTGCCTTTAAAAACAAGCTGTCGCGGTCCATGCCACGCTTCACGCTGGCGGGATCTTCGTTCGAAAGTGGTCCGACTGGATCGTTCATCATGTGCTACCATTGGGCTGTATTGCGACGTTTGATACGCAATATATCTGCCAGCAATGTGTAGCGAAAAGGTTAACAGTGCGCCGAATTGTAACGAATTCTAACGCGGTTGTTAACCACGACGATGGACGCCGTTAACGCCTCTCAGTCGTCGCGTGAAACCCGTTCCTGCCGTTCGTGGCGCTCCTGTGCTTCCAACGTCATGGTCGCTATGGGACGCGCGCGCAGTCTTGCCAGCGAGATCGGTTCGCCAGTGACTTGGCAATAGCCGTACTCGCCCTCTTTAATTCGGCGCAGCGCCGCGTCGATTTTTGCGATTAGTTTGCGCTGCCGGTCACGGGTGCGCAGTTCGATGCCCCAATCTGTTTCGCTTGACGCCCGGTCGTTGAGGTCGGGTTCACGGATTGGCGCGTCTTGCAACTGGTTAAGGGTGCCTTGCGACTCTGACAGAATTTCATTGCGCCAATTGACCAGCTGCTTTTCAAAATATCGCAGCTGCATGTCATTCATGAATGGCTCACCATCACCGGGCAAATAATCCGGGTCCAGGTCATCGTTCAAGCCATTGCTATCATTGGAAACAATTTGAGGTTTGGAGCTTGCGCCCATATAGAATTCTCCACCTCTGACGGCTGACATAATTGGTCGAAACCGTGCATCTCATTCGCTCTGCGCGGCCTATAGACTCGGGGTTAGACCCGCACAAGGCGCAATTGCGATGATTACGCGATAGTTGCCTCAAAGCTGTGGAAATTTGCTTTTACGGTAAAGGCTTTGACCGCAAACAGTTCCAGTTCGGGACGCTTCGGATAACCGGCGCAATATTTTCGCGTTTTTTACGTCATTGGCCTGACAAAGAGGGTTAATAGAATTGAGATTAACCCGATCTTCTGCGTTTCTGGACGCATCAGGGAGCAAGGGCGTTCATTCCATCTAACCGGAACCGTCCAGACTTCGAAACTGAAGAAGGTTTGGATTATGTCAGTACGCATGGCTTTAGCGAAACTTTGTGCATGTACCTGTGGCGGGGCGTTGATCGGCGGGGGCGCGATGCAAGTCGCTGACTCACCTGCCGTCGCGCAGGTCCACAAGGTCAGTTACGCGAAGAAGAAGTACAAGGCGCGCAAAATTGCCCGCCATGCACCCGTGCGCAAAGTGAAACGCGTTCGTAAAGTTGTCCGCACGACGACCACAACGAGCTGCACGCCAAGCGTGGTGACCGTGGCCAGCCAAGGGATGCCCCCCATACCGATGCCTTATATCCCGGCGGCACCTTATCAGAGTGACATGGGCGGCAGCGGCGGCGTGCCGGTCGTAATCGGCGGATCGGGTGGGTTCTCCGGCGGTGGCGGCGGCTTCTTCGGCGGCTTCTCCGGCGGCGGTGGCGGAGGCGGTGGTGGCACCGTCGTCATTTCCTCGACCTCGAGCAGCACCGGTGGCATCAGTAGTTCTACATCATCGGGCGGCTCAGGCGGTTCGGGCGGTTCAAGCACATCGAGCACCTCGGGCGGCGTTTCAACTTCGACCGGCGGTGTCAGCACCTCGACCTCGACTGGTGGCGTGTCCACTTCAACGGGTGGAATTTCAACCTCGACCGGCGGTGTCAGCACTTCGACCGGCGGCGTATCGACCTCATCGGGCAATGTCAGCACGTCAAGCGGCGCGGTGACCAGCTCGGGTTCGTCCTCGTCTTCAAGCTCTTCGTCATCGTCCAGCTCGTCCTCGAGCAGCAGCTCGTCATCGGGTGGTAGCAGCGGGATGGGCGGAAGTTCCGGCAAGCCAGGTGGCTCTGGCGGACATGGTTCATCGAGTGATGGCGGCAGTTCAGGCAAGCCCGGCGGTTCCAGCGGTGGTTCGGGTGGCAGCAACGGCTCCAGCGGTTCGTCGGGTAGCTCGGGTTCGAGCGGTTCGTCGGGTAGCTCTGGCTCGAGCGGGTCATCGTCGGGATCGTCCTCGTCGTCGTCGAGTTCATCTTCGTCAGGTTCATCGTCGGGCGGCTCATCGAGCTTTGGCGGCAGCGGTGGCAGCACCTCATCGTCGTTCGGCGGGACTTCGTCGGGATCAAGCGGCGCATCCACCTCTTCGAGCAGCGGCTCTTCCTCAAGCAGCTCGTCTTCGTCGTCGAGTGGTGGTTCGAGCGGTTCGAGCGGCGGCTCTAGCGGCGGCACCGACGTTCCGGCCCCGCCGATGGTATTGCTCTTCGGCGCAGCAGCAGCAGGCCTCTTTGCCCGCCGCCGCGTTGCCAAGAAATCAAAGGACAAGATTGCCGCATAAGGGGGCGTTGCAGCTTGTTCTTAAAAGGGCGGTCGGGGGGCCGCCCTTTTTCGTTGCGAAACGGAGAGGGCGTCGGCATAGCCAGCGGCCATGCACGACATCAAATATATCCGCGAAAATCCCGAAGCTTTTGACGCAGCGCTGAAACGGCGGGGGGTGGAGGCTATGTCCGAAACTGTCCTCGTTCTTGATGAATCACGTCGGAGAAACATGACGGCGATGCAGGAAGACCAAGCACGACGGAACGAGCTTTCCCAAGCTTTTGGTAAGGCAAAAGCCGCTGGCGGATCACTTCATTCAAGTGAAATTGCAGAGCTTGACAGTCTGAAGCGCAATTTGCCCCAAGGCGAAGAGGAAGATCGAAAGCTTACGAAGCAAATACAGGATGTGCTGGCCGCTATTCCCAACCTTCCCGCAGGTGACGTACCCAGTGGTGATGATGAAAGCGATAACGTAGAAATAGCACGCTGGGGCAATCAACGTAATTTTGGTTTCGTACCTAAAGATCATGCCGATCTCGGACCGCCTCTAGGCCTTGATTTCGAGACAGCACAGAAGGTTTCTGGTGCCCGTTTTGCCTACCTCCATGGCAGCCTAGCGCGACTGAGCCGTGCGCTGGGGCAGTTCATGCTCAATCATCAAACTGACGTAAACAATTATAAGGAAACGGCGACACCGTATTTGGTGCGTGATCACGCGATGTACGGCACTGGCCAACTGCCAAAGTTTACCGAAGATCAATTCCAAGCCGCCGATATGAGCAATCGTGATCGGCTATTTTGGCAGGCCATACCAAATGACTTTGAAGAGAGAATGGCAAACACGCGAAAAGGCGGGTACAAAAACGCTTTAGAAGCCATGCTTAAGAATGCGGAAACTGCCGAACAATTTTGGCTTATTCCTACTGCTGAAGTCTCGCTAACTAACACGGTGCGTGAGCAAATATTGGACGATGCCGCGCTACCGATACGATTGACGGCACTTACCCCTTGTTTTCGTTCCGAAGCCGGTGCAGCCGGTAAAGATACAAAAGGGTTGATCAGACAACACCAGTTTGAAAAGGTTGAATTGGTCTCGATCGTCCGACCGGATGACAGTGCTGCTGAGCATGAGCGTATGATCGGTGCTGCAGAATCCATCTTGCAGATTTTAGAACTTCCTTACCGTAAAATGCTGCTCTGCACCGGAGACATGGGTAATAGCGCTCGAAAGACGTATGACCTTGAAGTCTGGCTGCCGGGGCAGGGACTGTACCGCGAGATTTCGAGCTGCTCGAACTGCGGCGACTGGCAAGCGCGGCGGATGAATGCGCGATACCGGCCTGCCGAAGGCAAAGGCACCGTCTTTGTCCACACGCTCAACGGGTCGGGCCTTGCGGTTGGACGTACGTTGGTGGCGGTCCTGGAAAATTATCAGCAGGCCGACGGCAGTGTCACCGTCCCGACTGCTTTGCTCCCCTATATGGGCGGCATCAAAAAATTGGAGCCAACGGCCTGATGAGAATCCTTCTTACCAATGATGACGGCGTCAACGCGCCGGGTTTGAAAGTGCTGGAAAGCATCGCGCGGCACTTCAGCGACGACATCTGGATCGTCGCGCCAGCCGAGGAAAATTCAGGCGCGGGGCATTCGCTTACGCTCACCAAACCCGTCCGCATCCGTCAGCACGGCGATAAGCATTATTCGGTAGCCGGCACACCCACCGATTCGGTGATGCTGGCGCTCGGCGTCATCATGAAGGATGCAAAGCCCGACTTGATCCTGTCGGGTGTCAATCGCGGTGCAAACCTCGGCGACGACGTGACCTATTCGGGCACCGTGTCCGCCGCGATGGAAGGCGCATTGGCGGGCGTCCGTTCGATTGCCATGAGCCAAGTTTATAGCAAGGAAGGCATGGCGGACAGTGTGCCATTCTCCGCCGCTGAGGCTTGGGGGGAGCGCGTTTTGCGGCCATTACTGGATATGCCGTTTACCCCGCGCACGTTGATTAATATCAACTTCCCCGCGCTCACACCCGACGCGGTCAAAGGTATCAAGGTCGCGCGGCAGGGCTTTCACGACTATAGCCGCGGCTCAATAGTCAAAGGCACCGACCCGCGCGGTTATGATTACTACTGGTTTGGCCTACACGGCGTCGTCCATACCTCGGGGCACGACACCGATCTCGAAGTCATCGACGACGGCTATATCGCGGTTACGCCGTTGCAACTCGACCTGACGCATCACGCGTCGCTGGCGGCATTGCATACAGCCTATGGCGGCTGAGAGGGAGTAGGGGGCATGAGGGGGAGGTTGATAGCGCTGGGTTCGACGCTGGCGCTGGCTGCATGCATTCCGCCGGGCGCCGAAGATTACCGCATCGGACGCAATTCCGAAACTCCCGTCCCCGAACAGGGTGAGCCGCAACTCGTGCCCGAACAGGCTGTCGTTGCCGAGACCCCGAGCTGGAGCCCGTCTGTGGTCAAACGTAATGCGCGTCAGGTTGCAACATCGGCCTATGTCGTGCAGCCGGGCGATAGCCTGTTTGCCATTGCAACAAAGACCGGTGCGGGTGCCACGGCGATTGCCGATGCCAATAATCTGGCACGGCCCTACCCGATCCGCGCAGGCGACCGTATCCAAATTCCGGGTGGGCTGTATCATAAGGTTGGAACAGGCGAGACCGGCATCGCTATCGCCCGCGCCTACAGTGTCGTGTGGGCCGATATTGTTGCGATGAACGCGCTACAACCGCCATATACCTTGCAAGTCGGGCAAAATCTGCTGCTGCCGTCCACCGCGTCGCTCGACACCAATACCGGTGACATTACCCCCGAAACGCGCGCCGCTGCATTCACGCTCAACATCGACGACATCGTCACAGGCGGTAATCCGGCCAGTCCGTTCAATCCAGTGCTCACCGCGCCGAGCGGCTTTGCCGGGCGTTTTGGCTGGCCGCTGACTGGTAACGTCATCGGTCGGTTCGGCTCGCAGGGCGGAGGCAGGGTCAATGACGGCCTGAATATTGCTGCGCTCGACGGCACGCCGGTCGCGGCAGCTGCACCCGGCATTGTCGTCTATAGCGGTAATGAAATCGGCGTTTTCGGGGGGCTGGTGCTGATCGATCACGGCGGCGGTTGGGTCACCGCTTACGGGCATCTCGGGCGGCTGGACGTCAAACGCGGCGATAAAGTAACGAGCGGCCAATCGCTCGGCAGCGTGGGCGATACCGGCTATGTCACGCAGCCGCAGCTGCATTTCGAAATTCGCAAGGACCGCCGCCCGATTGACCCGATGACGAAGCTAGATGCCTAACAGGACAAAAACGACGCCCATCGCTGCGTAAAACACGACCCAATAGCCCGCGTCGATGGCAAACAGCTTGCCCGATTTGCGGCTGAACAGATAATTGGTGCCGATAGCTGGAACGATGTAGCCAAGCGCGATTCCCGTCGAGATCATCATCGTTGCACGGGCATTGGTATCAAAAAATGCCAGTAAATGGCCCAAAAACACCGCCGACAGCACACTAAACGCAAAGGTCAGGCCGTATATCTTCAGCATGTTGGCGTTTTTCAGGCCTTCCTCGGTAAATCCATTCTCCGCCATCCACGCCTTGCCGAACAGCGGGCCGTACCAAAGGCCGCCGACCAAAAACCCTGCCGCCGCTGCGATCAAAATCGCCAACAGATTTGCATTTGCCATATTTGTTCTCCCCCGGACTCAACGCGTGATGTATGCGCCGCAACGCCAGCCGTGACAAGTCCGCGCAAAGCCGCTATGCGCGCGCCAATCATGGCAACTAAATTCGCAGAAGCCCCAAAAGTGGGCATGGTTTCGCTCGGCTGTCCCAAGGCATTGGTCGATAGCGAACGAATCCTGACCAAGCTTCGCGCGGACGGCTACGCGATGTCGCCCGATTATGCAGGCGCGGATGTTGTGCTGGTTAACACCTGCGGTTTTCTCGACTCGGCGAAGGAAGAAAGCCTTGAGGCGATTGGCGAGGCGCTGGCAGAAAATGGCCGGGTGATCGTCACCGGCTGCCTTGGCAACGAAGCCGACATGATCCGCGCGCGCTATCCCAAGGTGTTGGCGATCAGCGGCGCGCATCAATATGAAGCGGTGGTCGGCGCGGT